>NZ_JBTMMT010000006.1:0-168171 GCF_055517075.1 Micromonospora sp. DSM 43699 | reverse complement strand
GTTGCGTCGTGGTGACGATGATCCGACGCGGTTGTTGACGAGTCTGGCGAGCGCGCACGCGATCGGTCTGCCGGTCGACTGGACCAGGGTCCTCACCCCGGCACCCACCCTCGACCTACCCACCTACGCCTTCGACCGGGAACGGTACTGGCTCAAGGCCCCCGCCCACCGGGTACGGGACGTCAGCTCGGCCGGTCTCCAGGACGCCGGGCACCCGATGCTCGCCGCGGCCGTACCGGTCGCCGACGACCAGACGGTGGTGCTCACCGGGCGGCTGTCAGTGCACACCCACCCGTGGCTGGCCGACCACGTCGTCGGTAAGGCGGTGGTCGTACCCGGCACCGGCCTGATGGACATGGTGATCCGCGCGGGCGACGAGGTCGATGCCGGCCAGGTGGGCGACCTGGCCCTGATCAGCCCGCTCGTGCTGCCGGCCACCGGCGCCGTCCAGGTGCAGGTGCGCCTCGGCGCGCCCGGAGCCGCCGGCGAACGGGGCGTCACCGTGCACTCGCGCCCCGAGGAGGGCGGGGACGGGGAGTGGATCCGGCACGCGGAGGGTCTGCTGCTGCCGGGACTCCCCGCTCCCGTGGCAGTGCCGGGTGAGTGGCCGCCGGCCGGCGCCGTCGAGGTCGACGTCGACCTGGACACCTGGTACGCCCACACGGCCGAGAGCGGGATCAGCTACGGTCCCGCCTTCGTCGGCCTGCGCCGGGTGTGGCGCCGCGACGACGAGGTCTACGCGGAGGTGGCACTGCCCGACGCGGTGGCCGCCGAGGCGTCCCAGTTCGGCCTGCATCCGGCCTTGTTCGACGCGGCTCTCCAGGCCACCGGCCCCAGCGGACTGCTCGGAAACCCGACGGACGCCGCCGGCACCGGCTGGTTGCCGTTCGCCTTCCGCGCGGTCAGCCTGCATGCCCACGGCGCTACCCGGCTGCGGGTGCGGCTCCGCTCGCTCGGCCCGGACACGGTCGCCGTCACCCTGGCCGATCCGACCGGGCAGCCGGTCGCCACCGTGGAGTCGCTGACCTTCCGCCCGGTCACCGCCGCCCGGACCGACGAGACCGCCGCGCTGCGCCGCAGCTCGCTGTTCCACCTGGACTGGACGCCGCTGCCGGCGATCGACACGGCCGCCGGGAGCACCACGCGCTGGGCGTTGCTCGGCGACGACTCCCTCGGTCTGGCCGACGCGCTGGCCGCCGCCGGGCACCCGGTGACGGGCCACGTCGACCTGGCGGCACTGGTCGCCGTGCTCGACGACGACGGCGACGTACCGGACGTCGTGGTCGACCTGCGGGCCGGCTCGGACCCGGACCCGGTCAGGGCCGACGTGGACGCGCACGACGCGGCGCGGGACACCCTGGCGCTGGTGCAGCGGTGGCTCACCGAGCCCCGGCTGGAGCAGACCCGCCTGGTCCTGCACACCCGGGGTGCGGTCGCCGCCGCACCCGGCGAGGCCCCCCGTGACCTCGCCCGCGCGGCCCTGTGGGGACTGGTCCGATCGGCGCAGTCGGAACACCCCGGCCGCTTCACGCTGCTCGACACCGACGACGCCGTCCCCTCCCTCGCCGCGGTCGCCGTCGCGGTCGCCTCCGGCGAGTCGCAGCTCGCGGTCCGCGACGGCGCCGTCCTGGTGCCCCGGCTCGCCCGGGCGCGGGACGCCGGGGCGTTGTCGCTGCCCGGCGACGAGGCGCCGTGGCAGCTCGACGTCACCGAGAAGGGCACCCTGGGGAACCTGGCCCTGCTGCCCGTTCCGGTCGGGGCGGACGAGGTGCCGGAGGGACACGTCGTCGTCGGGATGCGCGCCTCGGGGCTCAACTTCCGGGACGTGGTGCTGGCCCTCGGCATGGTCCCGGACCAGGAGGTGCTGGGCAGCGAGGGTGCCGGCGTGGTGCTCCAGGTCGGGCCGGGCGTCACCGGCCTCGCTCCCGGCGACCGCGTCATGGGCATCATCTCCGGCTCGTTCTCCTCCGTCGCGGTCACCGACCACCGCATGCTCACCCGCATCCCCGACGGCTGGTCGTACGCCGAGGCGGCGGCCGTGCCGGTGGTCTTCCTGACCGCCTGGTACGGGCTGGTCGAGCGGGGCCGGTTGACGTCCGGGGAGTCGGTGCTGGTGCACTCGGCCGCCGGTGGCGTCGGCATGGCCGCCGTGCAGATCGCCCGTCACCTCGGCGCGGAGGTCTACGGCACCGCCAGTCCCGGCAAGTGGCCGGCGCTGCGCGCCACCGGCTTTGACGACGCGCACATCGCGTCCTCCCGCACCCTCGACTTCGTCGACGAGTTCCGCGAGCGCACCGGCGGGCGCGGCGTGGACGTGGTGCTCAACGCGCTCAGTGGCGTGTTCGTGGACGCGTCGCTGCGGCTGCTGCCCCGGGGCGGCCGGTTCGTCGAGATGGGCAAGACGGACAAGCGGGACCCGCAGCGGATCGCGGCCGAACACCCCGGTGTGAGCTACCAGGTCTTCGACCTGATGGTGGCCGGCCCGGACACCATCGCCCGGATGCTGGACGAGCTGATGGCGTTGTTCGCCAGCGGCGCGCTGCGGCCACTGCCCCGGCGCACCTGGGACGTCCGGCGTGCCCCCGAGGCGTTCCGCTTCCTCAGCCAGGCCCGACACGTCGGCAAGCTGACCCTGAGCATCCCGCAGGTGCCGCGGCTCGACGGCACGGTGCTGGTCTCCGGCGCCACCGGGGCCCTGGGCGGGCTGCTCTGCCGACACCTGGTCACCGCGCACGGCGTCCGGCACCTGCTGCTGGTCAGTCGGCGCGGCCCGGACGCCGCGGGCGCGGACGAGTTGCTGGCCGACCTCAAGGCGCTCGGCGCGGACGTGTCGATCGTCGCCGCCGACCTGGCCGACCCGGACGCCGTCACCCACCTGCTGTCCATGGTGGACGCGCGGCACCCGCTGCGCGCGGTCGTGCACACCGCCGGTGTCACCGACGACGGCACCGTCGAGTCGCTCACCCCGGACCGCCTCGCCGCGGTGCTGCGGCCGAAGGTCGACGCGGCCTGGAACCTGCACCGGGCCACGCTCGACCAGGAGCTGACCGCGTTCGTGCTCTACTCCGCCGCCGCCGGCGTGTTCGGCGGGCCGGGCCAGGGCAACTACGCCGCCGGCAACGCGTTCCTCGACGCTCTCGCCGAACACCGGCGGGCCCTCGGCCTGCCGGCGGTCTCCCTCATCTGGGGCCTGTGGGCGCAGGCCAGCGGCATCACCGGGCATCTCGACACCGTCGACCGGCGGCGGCTGGAGCGCAGCGGGTTGGTGGCTCTCAGCAACGAGGAGGCCCTCGCCCTCTTCGACGCGTCCTGGCGGTCGGAGCGGGCGGTGCTGATGCCCGCGAAGATCAACACGGCGATGATGGCGTCCGGTGCGCCCGTACACCCGCTGCTGTCGGCCCTGGTCCGTCCGGCCAGCCGGCGGGCCGTCGCCGCCGAGGCCGCCGGCGGCCAGGCGTTCGTCGACACCCTGCGCACCCTCCCCGGGGACAAGCGGGAACGTGCCCTGCGCGATCTGGTGCTGTCGCACGTCGCCGTGGTCCTCGGCCGCGGCGACCCGGCCGGCATGGACCCGGGCAGGGCGTTCCGGGAACTCGGCTTCGACTCGCTCACCGCTGTCGAGCTGCGCAACCGGATCGGGGCGGCCACCGGGCTGCGGCTGCCGGCGACGCTGGTCTTCGACAACCCGACGCCGACGGCGCTCGCCGCGTACCTGGCGACGCAGTTCTCCTTCGCGGACACGGCGGCGGACCGGTCGGCGGGTGTCGGACGGGAACTCGACCGGCTGGAGGCGGCGCTGGACGGACTCGACCCGACCGACGACGAGTTCCGCCGGATCACCGACCGGCTGCACAGCCTGCTGGACCGGCTGGCCGACCGGCAGGCCGACGTGGCCGGCGACGACGACCTGGAGTCGGCCACCGCCGAGAACATCTTCGACCTGATCGACCGCGAGCTGGAGACATCGTGACCGCCAGCCGCAACGACCACGGCATGCCGAGTGAGGTGGGTCCACGGTGAGCAACGAGGACGAGAAGTACGTCGAGTACCTGAAGCGTACGACCTCGGAGCTGCGGCGTACCCGGCGGCGGCTGCGGGAGTTGGAGGCCCGGGAGTCCGAGCCCATCGCCATCGTGGCGATGAGCTGCCGGTTCCCGGGCGGGGTCGACTCGCCCGAGCGGCTGTGGCAGCTCGTGCGCGACGGCGGCGACGGGATCGGGCCCTTCCCCGCCGACCGGGGCTGGGACCTCGACGGGCTCTTCCACCCCGACCCCGACCACCCCGGCACCAGCTACGTCCGGGAGGGCGGCTTCGTCTACGACGCCGGGAACTTCGACGCCGACCTGTTCGGCATCAGCCCCCGCGAGGCCCTGGCCATGGACCCGCAGCAGCGGCTGCTGCTGGAGGCGTCCTGGGAGGCGTTCGAGCGGGCCGGGCTGCCGCTGCCGACCGTGCGGGGCAGCCGTACCGGGGTGTTCGTCGGGGCGGCCACGCACGGCTACGAGGCAGTGGTCGCCCAGGCCGAGAACGGTGAGGGGCACCTGCTCACCGGCAACGCCACAAGCGTCGTCTCCGGCCGGGTGGCGTACACCCTCGGTCTGGAGGGGCCGGCCGTCACCATCGACACCGCCTGCTCGGCCTCCCTCGTCGCGATCCACCTGGCCGCCCAGGGGCTGCGCAACGGCGACTGCGAGCTGGCCCTCGCCGGCGGTGTGACGGTGATGCCCACCCCGGCGGTCTTCGTCGGCTTCAGCCGGCAGCGCGGCCTCGCCCCCGACGGCCGGTGCAAGGCGTTCGCCGCCGGAGCGGACGGCACCTCCTGGTCCGAGGGCGCCGGCATGCTGCTGCTCGCCCGCCTCTCCGATGCGCAACGCCGTGGGTTCCCGGTCCTCGCCGTGATCCGGGGCAGCGCGGTCAACCAGGACGGCGCGTCCAACGGCCTGAGCGCCCCGCACGGCCCCTCCCAGGTGCGGGTCATCCGGCAGGCTCTCGCCAACGCCCGGCTCAGCCCCGGCGACGTGGACGCCGTGGAGGCGCACGCCACCGGCACCCGGCTCGGCGACCCGATCGAGGCGCAGGCGCTCATCGCCACGTACGGACAGGACCGGGGCGAGGCCGCCCCGCTGCTGCTGGGCTCGATCAAGTCCAATCTCGGCCACACCCAGGCCGCGGCGGGCGTCGCCGGCGTGATCAAGATGGTGCTCGCCATCCAGCACGGGATCGTCCCACCCACCCTGCACGTGGACGAGCCGTCCCCGCACGTCGACTGGACGGCCGGGGCGGTGGAACTCGCCGTCGAGGCGACCCGGTGGCCGGCCGTGGACCGTCCGCGCCGGGCGGCGGTCTCGTCGTTCGGGGTGTCCGGCACCAACGCGCACGCCATCATCGAGCAGGCCCCGGTGCCGGAGGCCCCCGTGCACGAGGGGGCTCCCGCCGCCGACCGCCCGGTCGTCCCGGTCCTGCTCTCCGCCCGCTCCGACGTCACCGTCGCCGCCCAGGCCGGCCGCTGGGCCGCCTGGCTGGCCGACGCCGACCGCGACGTCCGCCCCCTCGACGTCGCGTACTCGTCGGTGGTCTCCCGGTCCGTGCTGGAGCACCGCGCGGTGGTCGCCGCCACCGGACGCGACGACCTGCTGGCCGGGCTGCGCGCCCTGGCCACCGGCTCACCGGCCGGCAACGTCCTCGCCGGTACGGGTTCCGCGCTCGGTCAGCTCGCGGTGCTCTTCTCCGGTCAGGGTGCGCAGCGCGCCGGGATGGGTCGGGAGTTGTACGCGGCGTTCCCGGTGTTCGCGTCCGCGTTGGACGAGGTGTGTGGGTTTCTGGACCGGGCACTGCCGCAGCCGCTCCGGGGGGTGTTGTTCGCGGAGGCGGGTTCGCCTGAGGCGGGGTTGTTGGATCGGACGGTGTTTACGCAGGCGGGGTTGTTCGCGGTCGAGGTGGCGTTGTTCCGGTTGGTGGAGTCGTTCGGTGTGGTGCCGGACTTCGTGGGTGGTCATTCGGTCGGGGAGGTCACCGCCGCGTATGTGGCGGGGGTGTTGTCGCTGGAGCATGCGTGTGTGTTGGTGGCGGCGCGGGGTCGGTTGATGCAGGCGTTGCCGGCGGGTGGTGGGATGTTGGCGGTGAACGCCTCCGAGGCCGACGTGCTGGCCACGGTGGACGGCCTGGCCGACCGGGTGGGAATCGCCGCGGTCAACGGGCCGACCTCCGTGGTGGTCTCCGGGGACGCCGAGACCCTGGCCGAGGTGGAGCGGACCTGGCGGGACCGGGGCGTACGCACCCGGCGGCTGACGGTGAGCCACGCGTTCCACAGCCCTCTGATGGAGCCGATGCTGGCGAGGTTCCGGGCGGTCCTCGACCGGCTCACCTTCGCCGCTCCGGCGGTGCCGGTGGTGTCGAACCTGACCGGGGCGCTCGCCGACGCCGAGGAGATCCGCACGCCGGAGTACTGGGTGCGGCACGTCCGGGAGGCGGTCCGGTACGCCGACGGCGTCAACGCCCTGCGGGCCGCCGGGGTGGAGACGTTCCTGGAGGTCGGTCCGCAGAGCGTGCTGACCGCGATGGCCGTGGACATCCTGCCCGATGACGGGGGTGTGCGTGCCGTTTCCGCCCAGCGTGGGGACCGGCCGGAGGTCCAGGCTCTGCTGGCGGCCCTGTCCGAGCTGCACGTCCACGGCGTTCCGGTCACCTGGGGGTCCTGGTTCGCCGGCACCGACGCGACCCGGATCGACCTGCCCACGTACGCCTTCCAGCACCAGCGCTACTGGCCGGAGGCCGACGGCACGGCCGCCCCGTCGGGTGAGCGCGCCGACGGTGCCGAGGGCGACTTCTGGGCCGCCGTCGAACGCGGCGACCTGCCTGCCGTGGCATCCCACCTGGCCGTGCAGGACGACCCGGACGCCGTGGCGGCCCTCGCCCCTGCCGTACCGGTGCTCTCCTCGTGGCGTCGGGCCCGGCTGCGCGACGCCGTGGTGGACGCCTGGTCGTACCGGATCAGGTGGGACCCGATCCGCCCCGCCCCCGCCCTGGCCCTCACCGGCCGCTGGCTCGTCGTCACCCCCGGGGCGGACGCCGGCGAGGTGGCGGACGTGCTCGCCCGGGCCGGCGGCGACGTCGACGTGCTCGGCGTCGGCCCCGGCATCGGGCGGGAGGAGTTGGGGCCGCTGCTGCGGGACCGCGGGGAGCAGGGTTGGGCCGGCGTGCTCTGCCTGCTGCCCGAGCGGGACGAGCCGCTGCCGGACGCGCCCGCCGTACCCGCGGGGACGGCACTGCTGCTCACCCTCGTCCAGGCCCTCGCCGACACCGGACTGCCCGGCAGGCTCTGGTGCCTCACCCGGGGCGCCGTGGCGGTCGGCGGTGGCGAGACCGTCGTCGAGCCGTACGCGGCGGCTGCCTGGGGCCTCGGTCGCGTCGTCGCCCTGGAACAGCCGGACCGCTGGGGCGGCCTGATCGACCTGCCCGCCGCCAGCGCCGGGTCGCAGCGCGCCGGGGACCTCGACCGGGCCGCCGGGGACGCGCTGCTCGCCGTCCTCGCCGACGCCGGCCACGACCAGGTGGCGATCCGCCCACAGGGCGTGTTCGCACGGCGGCTCGTCCCCGCCACCGCGCCCGCCGGGGCGGCGTGGCGACCCACCGGCACCGTGCTCGTCACCGGCGGGACCGGCGCGCTGGGCCGGCACGTGGCCCGGTGGCTGCTCGCCAACGGCGCCGCCGAGGTGGTGCTCGCCTCCCGCCGTGGTCCGGACGCCTCCGGCGCGGCCGAACTGCGCGACGAGCTGACCGGACTCGGCGCGGCCCGGGTGGTCGCCTGCGACGTCACCGATGCGGACGCCGTGACCGCCCTCGTCGCCGACCTGCCCGACCTGACCGCCGTCGTGCACACCGCCGGGGTGGTCGACGACGGTGTCCTCGACGGTCTCGATCCGGCCCGGATGCAGGCCGTCCTCGACGGCAAGGTACGCGCCGCACGGGTGCTGCACGAGGCCACCGCCGGGCGGAACCTCGACGCGTTCGTGCTCTTCTCCTCCCTCGCCGGCATCGTCGGCAGCGCCGGGCAGGGCAACTACGCGGCGGCGAACGCGTACCTCGACGCGTTCGCCGCGTGGCGGCGCGGCCAGGGGCTGCCCGCCACCGCCATCGGCTGGGGCGCCTGGGCCTCCGACGGCATGGCGGCGGCGACCGCCGCGTTGACCGCCCGGCTCGCCCGGGGCGGCATCAACCCGCTGCCCGCCGCCGAGGCGGTCACCGCGCTCGGCCGGCTGGTCAACGCCGACGACCCGGCGGTCACCGTCGCCGACGTCGACTGGGGACGCCTCGCCGCCGCCTGGGGCGGACCGACCCCGTTGATCGCCGGTCTGCCCGGGGTACCGGTCGGGCGGACCGGACCGGTCCGCGCCGTCGTCGTCGGCCGGTCCCTGCCGCAGCTCACCGAGGTGGTCCGGACCCAGGTCGCCGCCGTGCTCGGCTACCCCGCCGGTAAGCCGCTACCCGACCGCACCTTCCGCGACCTCGGCTTCGACTCGCTCACCGCCGTCGAGCTGCGCAACCGGCTGACCGCCGAGACCGGCATGACCCTGCCCGCCACCCTCGTCTTCGACCACCCCACGGTCGCCGAACTCGCCGCCCACCTGCACGGCCTGACCGCCGGTCACGCCCCGGGCGAGGTGGTCGCCGACGGTGCCGGCCTGCACCGGGAGCCCATCGCGATCGTGGCGATGAGCTGCCGCCTCCCCGGCGGTGTGTCGTCGCCCGAGCAGCTGTGGGACCTCCTCGCCGCCGGCACCGACGCGATGACCCTGATGCCCGGTGAGCGCGGCTGGAACCTCGCCGAGCTGTACCACCCCGACCCCGAGCACCTCGGCACCAGCTACGTCCGTGAGGGCGGCTTCGTCGCCGGGGCAGGCGAGTTCGACCCCGCCTTCTTCGGCATCAGCCCCCGCGAGGCAGTGGCCATGGACCCGCAGCAGCGGCTGCTGCTGGAGGCCGGCTGGGAGGCGTTCGAGCGGGCCCGGATCGACCCGACAGAGCTGCGCGGCAGCCGCACCGGCGTGTACGTCGGCACCAACGGGCAGGACTACGGCTCGCTGCTGATGGCCGCCGGGGACGTCGACGAGAACTACCTCGCCACAGGTGTCTCCGCCAGCGTCATCTCCGGGCGGCTGGCGTACACGTTCGGGCTGCACGGCCCGGCCGTCACCGTCGACACGGCCTGCTCGGCGTCGCTGGTCGCGCTGCACCTCGCCGCGCAGGCCCTCCAGGCGGGCGAGTGCGACCTGGCCCTGGCCGGCGGTGCCACCATCATGGCCACCCCCGGCATCTTCGTCGGCTTCTCCCGCCAGCGCGGCCTCGCCGCCGACGGGCGGTGCAAGCCGTTCGCCGGCGCGGCCGACGGCACCAGTTGGGGCGAGGGCGTCGGCCTGCTGGTGCTCCAGCGGCTCTCCGACGCCCGGCGGGACGGCAACCCGGTCCTCGCGATCGTGCGGGGCAGCGCCGTCAACCAGGACGGTGCGAGCAACGGGCTGACCGCCCCGAACGGCCCCGCCCAGCAGCGGGTCATCCGGCAGGCGCTGGCCAACGCGCGGCTCACCCCGGCCCAGGTCGACGCGGTCGAGGCGCACGGCACGGGCACCACCCTGGGTGACCCGATCGAGGCGCAGGCGCTGCTCGCCACGTACGGGCAGGAGCGTCCCGCCGACCGTCCGCTGTGGCTCGGGTCGATCAAGTCGAACCTCGGTCACACCCAGGCCGCCGCCGGCGTCGCCGGGATCATCAAGATGGTGCTCGCCATGCGGCACGGCGTCCTGCCGCCCACCCTGCACGTCGACGAGCCCACCCCGCACGTCGACTGGTCCGCCGGCCACGTCGAGCTGCTCACCGAGGCCCGCCCCTGGGAGCCGGTCGACGGCGTCCGTCGCGCCGGGGTGTCCTCCTTCGGGATCAGCGGCACCAACGTGCACACCATCATCGAATCGGCACCCGCCGAGGAGCCCGCGCCGCAACCGGTGGCCGACGGACCGGTAGGCGAACTGCCCTGGGTGCTCTCCGGGCGCACCGCCGACGCCCTCGCCGACCGTGCGCGTGACCTGCTGGACCACCTGGAGGAGGTGCCGGCTGCCGCGCTCGGCGACGTCGGCTGGTCGCTCGTCGCCACCCGGGCCTCCCACGACCACCGCGCGGTGGTCTTTGCCGCCGAGCGCGAGGAACTGGCTGCCGGGTTGACGGCGCTGGCCGATGGTCGGCCCGGGTCGGAGGTCGTCGCGGGTGTCGCCGGTATCCCCGGTGAGGTGGCTTTCGTCTTCCCGGGGCAGGGTTCGCAGTGGGTGGGTATGGCGGCTGGACTGTTGGATACCGCTGCGGTGTTCGCGGAGAGGTTGGCTGCGTGTGCGGAGGCGTTGCGTCCGTACGTGGACTGGTCGTTGCTGGACGTGGTGCGTGGGGTGCCCGGGGCGGCGTCGCTGGAGCGGGTGGACGTGGTGCAGCCTGCTCTGTTCGCGGTCGGTGTGTCGCTGGCGGCGTTGTGGGAGTCGTACGGGGTTCGTCCGTCGGCGGTGGTGGGTCACTCGCAGGGTGAGATCGCTGCCGCGTGTGTCGCGGGGGCGTTGAGCCTTGACGACGCGGCGGCGGTGGTGGCGTTGCGGAGTCGGGTCATCGCGGGGATGGTCGGGGACGGTGGGATGGTCTCGGTGGCCACGAGCGCCGAGGAGGCGACGGAGACGATCGCCCGCTGGGGTGGCCGGGTGGCGTTGGCGGCCGTGAATGGGCCGACGTCGGTGGTGGTGTCCGGTGATGTGGCTGCGCTTGACGAGTTGGTGGCGTACTACGAGTCCGGGGGGGTTCGGGTTCGGCGGGTGCCGGTGGATTATGCGTCGCATTCGGTGCATGTGGAGCCGTTGCGTGAGCAGTTGCTGGAGTTGTTGGCGGGGTTGCGTCCGCGTTCCGGGGGGGTGCGGTTCTGGTCGACGGTGGTGGGGGGGTGGTTGGACACTGCGGGGTTGGATGGGGAGTACTGGTATCGGAATCTGCGGCAGACGGTGCGTTTCGATGAGGCGGTGCGGAGTCTGGTCGGGGTGGGTTACTCGACGTTTGTGGAGGTGAGTGCGCATCCGGTGTTGACGATGGCGGTGCAGGAGTCGGTGGAGTTGGTCGCTGCTGATCCGGCGGCGGTGACGGTGACGGGTAGTCTGCGTCGTGGTGAGGGTGGTCTGGGTCGGTTCCACTGTGCTCTGGCGGAGGTCTTCGTCAGGGGTGTGTCGGTCGACTGGCGGCCGGCGTTCGGTGGTTGGGGGCGTCGGGTGGACCTGCCCACCTACCCCTTCCAACGGCAGCACTACTGGCCGCAGCCCTCCGCCGCGGCCCGTCCCGCCGGTCCGGCCGCCGCAGCGGTGGCGGACGACGAGGTCGACGCCCGGTTCTGGGCCGCCGTCGAGGCGGAGGACCTGACCGCGCTCACCGCCGAACTCGCCGACACCGTCGACGCCGACACGGTGCCCGGGGCGGCCTTCGCCGACGTGCTGCCCGTGCTCGCCGCCTGGCGGCGCCGGCACCGCGACCAGGCCGCCGTCGACTCGTGGCGGTACCGCGACGCCTGGCTGCCCGTCGCCGACGGCGACGAGCCCGCCGTCACCGGCACGTGGTGGCTCGTCACCGGCCCCGACACCGCTGCCGACCAGGCCGCGTTCTGTCGGGACGCACTCGTCCGGCACGGCGCCACTGTCGTACCCGTGGTGCTGGAGGCCGAGCGGACCGACCGCGCCGCCCTCGCGGCCCGGGCCCGCGACCTCGCCACGGCCGTACCCGTCGCCGGGATCGTCTCCCTGCTCGCGCTCGACGAGACCCCGGCCCCCGCCCACCCGTCGGTGCCCGTCGGCTTCGCCGGCACCGTCACGCTGACGCAGGCCCTCGGTGACGCCGGTGTCCGTGCGCCGCTGTGGTGCCTCACCAGGGGTGCCGTCACCACCGACGCCGGCGACCCGCTGCCGCACCCCGTGCAGCAGCTCGCCTGGGGCTTCGGCCGGATCGCCGCCCTGGAACACCCCGACCGTTGGGGTGGCCTGCTCGACCTCCCCGACGAGCTGGACGCCACCGCCGGCCGCCGGCTCGTCCGCGTCCTCGCCGGACGGGACGGGGAGGACCAGGTGGCGCTGCGGCGCGCCGGCACGTTCGGTCGCCGGCTGCTGCGTGCCCCGCTCGGCGGTGCCCCGACCGCCCGCACCTGGCGACCCACCGGCACCGCCCTGGTCACCGGCGGCACCGGCGCCCTCGGCGGGCACGTGGCGCGCTGGCTCGCCGCCAACGGCGCGCCCCACCTGGTGCTGCTCAGTCGGCGCGGCCGGCAGGCCGAGGGCATCGCCGAGCTGGAGGCCGAGCTGGTCGGCCTCGGTGCCCGGGTCACCGTCGCCGCCTGCGACGCCGCGGACCGGGCGGCCCTCGCCACCGTCATCGACGGTCTGCCGGCCGAGCACCCGCTGACCACCGTCGTGCACACCGCCGCGGTGCTGGACGACTCCGTGATCAGCTCGCTCACCCTCGACCAGGTCGACCACGCGCTCAGCGCCAAGGTCACCGCGGCGGTCAACCTGCACGAGCTCACCCGCGACCGCAACCTCGACGCGTTCGTCCTGTTCTCCGCCATGGCCGGCACCGTCGGCAGCTCCGGCGTCGGCAACTACGCTCCCGGCAACGCGTTCCTCAACGCCCTGGCCGAGCACCGGCGCGGCCTCGGGCTGCCCGCCACGTCGATCGCCTGGGGCGCCTGGGGCGGCGGTGGCATGGCCGAGGGCGACTTCGGCCAGCTGCTGTACCGGCACGGTGCCCCCGAGATGGATCCGAAGCTCGCCGTCACCGCGCTGCACCAGGCCGTCGAGCACGACGAGACGTTCCTGACCATCTCGAACATCGCCTGGGACCGGTTCTACGTGGCGTTCACCGCGACCCGACCCGGGCCGCTGATCGCCGAGATCCCCGAGGCGCGGGCGATCGCGGCCACCAAGGGGCTCGTCCGGGCGGAGGTCGACGAGACCGGCCCCGCCGCCACCTTCGCCCGGATGAGCGCCGGCGAGCGCCAGCAGGCGCTGCTGGACCTGGTCCGCGACCAGGCGGCCACGGTCCTCAAGTACGCCGGCGGCCAGGCCGTCGACCCGCACCACGCCTTCCGGGACGTCGGCTTCGACTCGGTGACCGCCGTGGAGCTGCGCAACCGGCTCGCCACCGCCACCGGTCTGCGGCTGCCGGTGACCCTCGTCTTCGACTACCCGACCCCGACCGTGCTCGCCCGGCACCTGCACGAGGAGCTGGGTGGCGGGGCCGAGGTGGCCGCCGCCGCCCCGGTGACCCTGGCCGACGACGAGCCCGTCGCCATCGTCGCCATGTCCTGCCGGTTCCCCGGTGGTGGCCACGACCCGGAGCGGTTCTGGCAGATGCTGCACGCCGGCCGCGATGCCGTCTCCGACCTACCGGGCGACCGGGACTGGGACGTCGACCGGCTGTACGACCCCGACCCCTATTCCACAGGCACCTCCTACGTCCGCAGCGGTGCCTTCCTGTACGACGTCGCGGACTTCGATCCCGGTTTCTTCGGCATCAGCCCCCGTGAGGCGTTGGCGATGGATCCGCAGCAGCGGTTGTTGCTGGAGACGTCGTGGGAGGCGGTCGAGCGGGCAGGGGTTGACCCGGGGTCCTTGCGGGGTTCGCGAACAGGGGTGTTCGTGGGCACGAACGGTCAGGACTATGGGGCCCTGTTGATGATGGCCTCCGATGAGGTGGAGGGGTTCGGGGCGACGGGGAACGCCGCGAGTGTCCTGTCGGGTCGGGTGGCGTACGCGTTGGGGTTGGAGGGGCCGGCGGTGTCGGTGGACACGGCGTGTTCGTCGTCCCTCGTCGCGCTGCACCTGGCGGTGGAGTCGCTACGGCGGGGCGAGTGTGATCTTGCCCTGGCCGGGGGCGTGACAGTGATGGCGACGCCGGGCCTGTTCGTGGAGTTCTCCCGGCAGCGTGGGCTGGCGGCCGACGGGCGGTGCAAGGCGTTCGCCGCCGCGGCGGACGGCACCGGCTGGGGCGAGGGGGCCGGCATGCTGCTGGTCGAGAGGTTGTCGGACGCGCGGCGTAACGGCCACACGGTGCTGGCGGTGGTGCGCGGCTCGGCGGTGAACCAGGACGGTGCGTCGAACGGGTTGACGGCGCCGAATGGTCCGTCGCAGCAGCGGGTGATCCGTCAGGCGCTCGGCGCGGCGGGGTTGTCCGCGCGGGATGTGGATGTGGTGGAGGCGCACGGTACGGGTACGACGCTTGGTGATCCGATCGAGGCGCAGGCGTTGCTCGCCACATACGGGCAGGAGCGGCCGGATGGCCGGCCGTTGCTGTTGGGGTCGGTGAAGTCGAACATCGGCCATACCCAGGCCGCTGCGGGTGTGGCGGGTGTGATCAAGATGGTCCTCGCCTTGCGGCACGGGGTGGTGCCGGCGACGTTGCACGTGGATGAGCCGTCTCCGCATATCGATTGGTCGGCGGGTGCTGTGGAGTTGGTGACGGAGGCGCGGCCGTGGCCGGTGGTGGGGCGGCCGCGTCGGGCGGCGGTGTCGTCGTTCGGTATTTCCGGCACCAACGCGCACGTGATCGTCGAGCAGGCCGACGAGGTCGAGCTGCCGGTGGAGGTTGCTCCGGGGCTTGTCGACTCGGAGGTGACCGTGTGGTCGGTGTCCGCGCGGACCCGTGGCGCGTTGGCGGGTCAGGCGGGTCGGCTGGCCGCGTACGTGCGTGGGCATGGTGGTCTTGACCCGGCGGCGGTCGGTTGGTCCCTTGCCATCACGCGGTCCATCTTCGATCAGCGCGCGGCGGTGGTCGGGGCGGGCGTCGAGGAGTTGCTCGTCGGGTTGGAGGCGGTGGCGGCGGGTTCCCCGGCGGGGAATGTCGTGACGGGATCCGCCTCGGGGCACGGTGCTGGTCCGGTGTTCGTGTTTCCGGGTCAGGGTGGTCAGTCGGTGCGGATGGCGGCGGGTTTGGTGGGTCGGGTGCCGGTGTTCGATGCGCGGTTGGCGGAGTGTCAGCGGGCGTTGGGGCCGTATCTGGATGTGGATGTGGTGTCGGTGTTGACCGGGGATGACGAGTCGTGGTTGGGGCGGGTGGAGGTTGTCCAGCCGGTGTTGTGGGCGGTGGGTGTAGCCCTGGCGGCGGTGTGGGAGCACGTGGGGGTGTCTGCGGCGGTGGTGGTGGGTCATTCGCAGGGTGAGATCGGTGCGGCGTGTGTGGCGGGGATTTTGTCCTTGGAGGATGGGGCGAGGGTGGTGGCGTTGCGGTCGCGGGCGTTGGGGGTGTTGCGGGGTTCGGGGGCGATGGCGTCGGTGGATCTGTCGGTGGAGGCGGTCACCGAGCGGTTGGTGGGGTTCCCCGGGGTGGGGGTGGCGGCGGTGAACGGTCCGGCGACGGTGGTGGTGTCGGGTCCGCCGCAGCCGGTGGCCGATCTGGTGGCGGCGTGTGTGGCCGACGGGGTGCGGGCGCGGTTGGTTCCGGTGGATTATGCGTCCCACTCGGCCGCCGTGCAGGAGGTCGCCGAGCGGTTGCGCACCGATCTGGTCGATATCACCCCGCGGCCGGGCCACGCCCGGCTCGTCTCCACCCTGACCGGGGACTGGGTGGACCCGACCTCGATGACGGCGGAGTACTGGTATGAGAATCTGCGGCGGACGGTGCAGTTCGACGCGGCGGTGCGGGTGGCGGTCGCGGCGGGGCACAGCACGTTCGTGGAGGTCTCCCCGCATCCGGTGTTGACGATGCCGGTGACGGCGATCCTGGATGACACGGGTACGGCGGGGCATGTCCTGGGCACGTTGCGTCGGGGCGAGGACGACCCGACCCGCCTGTTGACCAACCTGGCTGCCGCGTACACGCTCGGTCTGCCGGTCGACCTGACCCGGGTCCTCGGCAGGACGCCGACGGTCGACCTGCCCACGTACGCCTTCGACCGGGCCCGGTTCTGGCCGAGCCGGGCCGACGGGCAGGGCGACGCGGACCTGGCGTCGAGCGGCGTCGACTCGGCGTTCTGGGCGGCCGTCGAACGGGAGGACCTGGCGGCGCTCGCGGAACTCACCGCGCAGGACGCCGGCGAGTCGCTGGAGCGGCTGGGCGCGGCTCTGCCCGTGCTCGCGTCCTGGCGTCGCCAGCAGCGGGAAAGGTCCGCCCTGGACGACCTGCGCTACCGCAGTGTCTGGCAGCCGTACCCGGGCATGCCCGTCAGCTTCCTCCCCGGCGCCTGGTGGGTGGTCGCGGACGTGCACCGCGCGGCCGAGGGCGAGGCCGCCGTGGCCGAGCTGACCCACCGGGGCGCCGACGTCCGGCTCGTGCTGCTGCCCGAGGAGCTGACCGACCGGGCGGCCGTCGCCGCGCACCTGGCCGCCGCAACCCGTACCGACGACGGCGGACACGTGCCGGTGGACGGCGTGCTGTCCCTGCTCGCCCTCGCCGACGCCCCGGTCGACGACACCCAGCCGGTGCCGCCCTTCCTGGCCCGGTCCCTCGCCCTGGTGCAGGCCCTCGGCGACCTCGACGTGGCCGCCCCGCTGTGGTGCGTCACCCGGGGCGCCGCCGGCACCACCCGGGGCGGAACCCCGGCACGGCCGGAGCAGTCGCTGCTCTGGGGCCTCGGCCGGGTCGTCGCCCTCGAACACCCGGAGCGCTGGGGTGGGCTGGTGGACGTGCCGGCGACCCTCGACGGCCACGGCTGGGACCTGCTCTGCGCCGCCCTGGCCGGTCTCGACGGCGAGGACCAACTCGCCGTCGACGGCACCACGATCCTCGTCCGCCGGCTGGTCCGGGCATCCGGTGGCACCGCCGCTCCGGAGGAGCCCGACCACTCCGGCACGACGCTGATCACCGGCGGCACCGGCGCCCTCGGCGCGGAGGTGGCCCGCTGGCTGGCCGCCCGGGGCGCCGAGCACCTGCTGCTGGCCAGTCGCCGGGGCCCGGACGCGCCAGGCACGGCCGACCTGGTCCGTGAGTTGACCGACGCCGGCGCGCGGGTGACCGTCGCCGTCTGCGACGTGGCTGACCGGGCCGCGCTGGCGAAGCTGCTCGCCGAGGTGCCCGCCGACGTGCCCCTGACCGGGGTGGTGCACGCGGCCGGGGTCCTCGACGACGGTGTCCTCGACGGCCTCACCGACGACCGGCTCGCCGTCGTCCTGCGGCCCAAGGTGCTCGGCGCGCTGCACCTGCACGAGCTGACCGCCGACCTGCCGCTGCGCGCGTTCGTGTTGTTCTCCGCGATGGTCGGCCAGCTCGGGGCCGCCGGGCAGGGCAGCTACGCCGCCGCCAACGCGTACCTCGACGCGCTCGCCGAGCAGCGGCACCAGCAGGGACTGCCGGCCACGTCGATCGCCTGGGGCCCCTGGGTCGCCGGCGGGATGGCCGCCGCCGACCGGGCCGTGGAGGAGCGCCGTCGCCGCACCGGTGTCGCCCGCCTCGACACCGCGACGGCGTTCGCCGCGCTCGCCGGGTGCGTGGCACGCCGCGAGCCGGCGACGCTGGTGGCCGGCATCGACTGGGCGCGGTACGTGCCGGGATTCGTCGCGGTGCGGCCCAGTCGGCTGCTCACAGGCGTTGCCGAGGCGCAGCGGGCCGTCGCCGAGCGGGCCGGGGACGCCGGGTCGTCCGCGGAGTCCCTCGCCGCCCTGCTCGCCGGGCAGACCGACGCCGAGCGGCGCAAGACGCTCCTCGACCTGGTACGCGGCCAGGCCGCCGCCGTCCTCGGGCACGCCTCGGCGGACGCCGTCGCGCCGGACCGGGCGTTCCGGGAGCTCGGCTTCGACTCGCTCACCGCGGTCGAGCTGCGTAACCGGCTGACCGCAGCGACGGGCGTACGGCTGCCCGCCACTGTCGTCTTCGACTACCCGACCGCCGCAGGCCTCGCCGAGTACGTGCGGGCGGCGATCGTCGACGGCGGCGTGGTCGGCGTCGCACCGGTCTTCGGCGAGCTGGACAGGTTGGAAGCGGCGCTTACCGGTTCGGCGCCGGACCGCAGCGCCCGGATTCGGATCACCGAGCGGCTACGGGCGCTGATGGCCTCCCTCAACGAGGCCGACACCCCGGCGGGCGGCGACGGGGACACCGTCGCCGAGAAGCTCCAGGACGCCACGTCCGATGAGGTCTTCGACTTCATCGACCGGGAGCTGGGGATGTCCTGACGTGATCGTTGCGTGCACGGGTCAACACAAGGAGCGGGCGGTCCATGGCTAACGAGGCGAAGCTTCTCGACTACCTCAAGCGGGTCACCGCCGACCTGCACCAGGCGCGGCAGCGGCTGCGTGAGGTGGAGGCCGGCGAGCAGGAACCGGTCGCCATCGTCTCCATGAGCTGCCGCTTCCCGGGCGGGGTACGGACGCCGGAGGATCTGTGGGAGGTGGTCGCGTCCGGGCAGGACGTGATCTCCGACTTCCCGGAGGACCGGGGCTGGGACCTCGCGTCCCTGTACGACGGCGACCAGGAGCAGGGCGGGCCCGGTACGACGTACACGGCGCAGGGCGGGTTCGTCCACGACCTGGCCGACTTCGACCCGGGCTTCTTCGGCATCTCCCCCCGCGAGGCCCTGGCCATGGACCCGCAGCAGCGGTGGCTGCTGGAGACCTCCTGGGAGGTCCTGGAACGGGCCGGCATCGACCCGCACTCGCTGAAGGGCAGTCGGACCGGCGTCTTCGCCGGCAGCACCGGCCAGGACTACGGCGGCGTGCTGATGGGCGCCGCGCAGGGCCTCGAGGGCCACCTGATGACCGGCAACGCCGGCAGCGTCGTCTCCGGCCGGATCGCCTACACGTTCGGCCTCGAGGGCCCGGCCGTCACGATCGACACCGCCTGCTCGTCGTCGCTGGTCGCCCTGCACCTTGCCGCCCAGGCGCTGCGCCAGCAGGAGTGCACCCTGGCCCTCGTTGCCGGGGTCACCGCCATGTGCACCCCGGCTGCGTTCGTCGAGTTCTCCCGCCAGCGTGGCCTCGCCGCCGACGGCCGGTGCAAGGCGTTCGCCGCCGCCGCCGACGGGACCGGCTGGTCCGAGGGCGTCGGCGTCCTGCTGCTGGAGCGGCTGTCCGACGCCAAGCGCAACGGCCACCCGATCCTCGCCGTCGTCCGGGGCAGCGCGGTCAACCAGGACGGCGCGTCCAACGGCCTGAGCGCCCCGAACGGGCCCTCCCAGCAGCGCGTCATCCAGCAGGCCCTCGCCAACGCCGGCCTCTCCGCCGGCGGCGTCGACGTGGTGGAGGCGCACGGCACGGGCACCCGGCTCGGCGACCCGATCGAGGCGCAGGCGCTGCTCGCCACGTACGGGCAGGACCGGGGCGGTGCGGAGCCGCTGCTGCTCGGCTCGGTCAAGTCGAACGTCGGGCACGCGCAGGCCGCCGCCGGCATCGCCGGTGTGATCAAGATGGTGATGGCGATGCGGCACGGCGTCGTGCCGCCCACCCTGCACGTCGACGAGCCCACCCCGCAGGTCGACTGGTCCGCCGGTGCCGTCGAGCTGGTCACCGAGGCGACGCCGTGGCCTGCGGTGGACCGTCCCCGCCGCTCGGCGGTGTCGTCGTTCGGGGTGTCCGGCACCAACGCGCACACCATCCTGGAGCAGGCCCCCGCCCCCGCCCCCGCCTCCGCCGAGGTCGACGCCGCGCCGACGGTGGCACGCCCGGTCGTGCCGGTGACGGTGTCGGCCCGCGACGCCGCCGCACTCGCCGCCCAGGCGGGTAACTGGGCCGCCCGGGTGGCCGCCGACCAGGCCCTTCGCCCCCTCGACGTCGCCTTCTCGTCGGTGGTCTCCCGGTCCGTGCTGGACCACCGGGCCGTGGTCGCCGCCACGACCCGGGACGACCTGCTGGCCGGGCTGCGCGCCCTGGCGGCGGAGGAGCCGTCCGGCGCGGTGGTCGCCGGCCAGGTCGGAGACCGGGGTTCGCTCGCGGTGCTCTTCTCCGGTCAGGGTGCGCAGCGCGCCGGGATGGGTCGGGAGTTGTACGCGGCGTTCCCGGTGTTCGCTGCCGCGTTGGACGAGGTGTGCGGCCATTTCGACCCGCTCCTGCCGCAGCCGTTGCGGGCTGTGTTGTTCGCCGAGGTGGGTTCGGTGGAGGCGGAGTTGTTGGATCAGACCGTCTTCACGCAGGCGGGGTTGTTCGCGGTCGAGGTGGCGTTGTTCCGGTTGGTGGAGTCGTTCGGGGTCGTGCCGGACTTCGTCGGTGGTCACTCGGTCGGGGAGGTCACCGCTGCTCATGTGGTCGGGGTGCTGTCGTTGGCCGATGCGTGTGTGTTGGTGGCGGCGCGGGGTCGGTTGATGCAGGCGCTGCCGGTCGGGGGCGGGATGCTCGCGGTGGGCGCGTCGGAGGAGGCGGTTGCCGAGACACTTGTCGGTCGGACCGATCGGGTCGGCCTCGCCGCCGTGAACGGTCCGTCGGCGGTGGTCGTCTCCGGGGTGGCCGACGCCCTGGACGAGGTGGAGGCGGTGTGGCGGGGTCGGGGTGTGCGGACGCGTCGGTTGACGGTGAGCCACGCGTTCCACAGCCCGTTGATGGAGCCGATGTTGGCGGAGTTCCGGGCGGTGTTGGAGGGGTTGACGTTTTCGACGCCGTTGGTGCCTGTGGTGTCGAACCTGACCGGGGCGCTGGCTGACCCGCAGGAGCTGACCCGGGCGGAGTATTGGGTGCGGCATGTGCGGGAGGCGGTCCGTTTCGCCGACGGGATCGCTGTCCTGAGGGCCGCTGGCGTCGACACGTTCCTGGAGGTTGGTCCGCAGAGTGTGCTGACCGCGTTGGCCGGCGACATCCTGCCGGGTGACGGGGGTGTGCTCGCCGTCGCCGCGCAGCGCCGGGACCGGTCCGAGGTGGAGGCCCTGCTCGCCGCCCTTGGTGAGCTGCACGTCCACGGGGTTCCGGTCGCCTGGGGGCCCTGGTTCACCGGCACCGGCGCGACCCGGATCGACCTGCCCACGTACGCGTTCCAGCACCAGCGCTACTGGCCCGAGGCCGGTGCCGGGTGGACCGGGGACGTCACCACGGTCGGTCTGCGCCCCGCCCGGCACCCCCTGCTCGGCGCCGCCGTCGGGGTCGCCCACGCCGAGGGCTTCCTGTTCACCGGCAGGCTGGCCCGGCGTACCCACCCGTGGATCAGCGACCACGTCGTGTTCGACACAGTGCTGCTGCCCGGCACCGGCTTCGTCGAACTCGCCCTCCAGGCCGGCGCACACGTCGGCGCGGACCACCTCCGGGAACTCACCCTGGAGTCGCCGCTGATCCTGCCGGAGACCGGCGGGGTCGACATCCAGCTCTGGATCGGTCCGGCCGACGGGACCGGCTGCCGGTCCGTGTCGCTGCACTCCGCCCCGGACGGCGAGCCCACCGACGGTGCCTCAGGCGAGCGCGCCTGGACCCGCAACGCCAGCGGCGTACTGGCCAGCGGGCCGGCGGGGTCCAGCGGCCCCGCCGGCTGGTCCGACCTGGCCGCCTGGCCGCCCGCCGGCGCGACCGAGGTGGCGACCGACGACCTGTACCTGAACCTCGCGGCGCAGGGCTACGACTACGGTCCGTCCTTCATCGCGCTGCGTTCGGCCTGGCGGCGCGGCGACGACGTCTTCGCCGAACTGGCGCTGCCCGAGACGCCCGCCGCCGAGGCCGGCGCGTACGGCCTGCATCCGGCGCTGCTCGACGCGGCCCTGCACACCCTCGGCCTCACCCCGCCCGGCGGTGCCCCGACCGGGGCGAACATCCCGCCCGGCTACGGCCGACTGCCGTTCTCCTGGAACGACGTCGCCCTGCACGCCGCCGGCGCGGCGGCGGCCCGGGTCCGCGTCACGCACACCGGCACCGACAGCATCTCCCTGGTGCTGGCCGACGTCACCGGCACCCCGATCATCTCCGTCGGCTCCCTCGTCCTGCGGCCCGTCTCCGCCGACCAGCTCCGGGCGGCCGGGGGCGGCGACACCGAGTCGCTGTTCCGCATCGAGTGGGCGCCGCTCGCCCCGCCCGCCGCCCCGGCCACCGTCGCCTGGGCGGTGGTCGGCACCGACGGCGGGCTCGCCGACGCCGTCGCCGCCACCGGGACGGCCGTCGCGGCGTACCCCGACCTGGACGCCCTGGCCGCAGCGCTGGACGACGGTGCCGATACCCCCGGCGTGCTGGTCGTGCCCTTCCTCGACCCGCCCGGGCCGGCCGACCTGCCCCGGGCGGTCGCGGAGACCACCCACCGGGCACTCGCCGTGCTCCAGCAGTTCCTCGCCGACGACCGGTACACCGACTCCCGTCTCGTCGTGCTGACCCGGGGTGCCGTCGCTACCGTGCGGGATGCCGACCTGACCGACCTGGCCGGCGCGGCGGTGATCGGCCTGCTGCGCTCCGCCCAGTCGGAGAACCCCGACCGGTTCGTGCTCGTCGACGTCGACGACATCGCCGGCTGCGCTGCCGCGTTGGTGCCGGCCCTCGCCACCGACGAGCCGCAGATCGTCGTGCGGGCCGGCGTCGCCGCCGGCGCCCGGCTCAACCGGGTCCCCGCCCGGGCCGAGCCGCCCGCCGCCCCCTTCGACGGCGACGGGACCGTCCTGATCACCGGTGCCACCGGCACCCTCGGCCAGCTGATGAGCCGGCACCTGGTGACCGTCCACGGCGTCCGGCACCTGATCCTCACCAGCCGGCGGGGCCGGTCCGCCGGGGGAGTCGCCGAACTCTGCGCCGACCTGGAGGCGCTCGGCGCGACCGTCACCGTCGCCGCCTGCGACGTCGCCGACCGGGAGGCCGTCGCGGAGCTGCTCGCCGCCATCCCGGCGGAGAACCCGCTCACCGCCGTCATCCACGCCGCCGGCGTCCGCGACGACGGCATCATCCCCTCGCTCACCCCCGAGCGGATGGACGGCGTCCTGCGGCCGAAGGTCGACGCCGCCTGGAACCTGCACGAGCTGACCGCCCACCTCGACCTGAAGGCGTTCGTCTCGTACTCGTCCCTCGCGGCCACCGCCGGTGGCCCCGGCCAGGGCAACTACGCCGCCGCCAACGCGTTCCTCGACGGGCTGGCCCACCACCGCAGGGCGCACGGCCTCGCCGCGCTCACCCTCGCCTGGGGCCTCTGGGCCGACCGCAGCGGCATGACGACCGAGTTGGACGACGTCCACCTCAACCGGATCTCCCGCTCCGGCGTCGCCGCGATGGAGGCCGAGGAGGGGCTGGCCCTCTTCGACGCCGCCTGCCGGACCCCCGACGCGGCGCTCGTCCCCGCCCGCCTCGACCTCGCCGCGATGAAGGTGCAGTTCGCCGGCAGCGTCCCGCCCCTGTACCGGGCGCTGATCCGTACCCCCGCCCGCGCCGCCGCGGCCACCACTGGCGCGTCTCTCGTCCGACAACTCGCGGCTCTCGGCGACACCGACCGGCTCGCCGCGCTGGTCGAGATCGTCCGGGGCCAGGCCGCCGCCGTGCTCGGCTACCCCGACCCGGGGGCGATCGAGCCGCGCCGGGCGTTCAACGAGCTCGGGTTCGACTCGCTCACCGCCGTCGAGATGCGTAACCGGCTGAACAACGCGTTCGGCATGCGCCTGCCGGCCACCCTCGTCTTCGACTACCCGAACCCGTACGACCTGGCGGTCTTCCTGGGAACGGAGATCGCCGGCACGCCCGTACCCGTGCGACCCACGACCACCACCGTCCCCGTCGGCGACGACGAGCCCCTCGCGATCATCGGCATGGCCTGCCGGCTGCCCGGCGGGGTGTGGTCCCCGGACGACCTGTGGCACCTCGTCGCCGACGGGGTCGACGCCATCACCGACCTGCCCACCGACCGGGGCTGGGACCTCGACTCGCTCTACAGCCCCGACCCCGACGCCACCGGCACCTTCTACACCCGGGGCGGCGGCTTCCTCAGCGGCGTCGACCGGTTCGACCCCGGATTCTTCGGCATCAGCCCGCGCGAGGCGCTCGCCATGGACCCGCAGCAGCGGTTGCTGCTGGAGACCACCTGGGAGACCTTCGAGTCCGCCGGCATCGACCCCGCGACCGCACGGGGCAGCAGCACCGGCGTGTTCGTCGGCACCAGCGGGCAGGACTACGCCAGCCTGCTCGCGTTCGCCCCGGAGGGCACCGAGGGCTACGCGCTGACCGGGCTCACCAGCAGCGTCATCTCCGGACGGGTGGCGTACACGTTCGGGCTGGAGGGACCGGCCGTGTCCCTGGACACCGCCTGCTCGTCGTCCCTGGTGGCCCTGCACTGGGCCGGGCAGGCGCTGCGTCGCGGCGAGTGCGACATGGCCCTCGCCGGGGGCGTGATGGTGATGGCCACCCCTACCGCCTTCATCGAGTTCTCCCGGCAGCGTGGGCTGGCGGCTGACGGGCGGTGTAAGTCGTTTGCTGCTTCGGCGGACGGTACCGGCTGGTCCGAGGGTGTGGGCATGCTGTTGGTGCAGCGGCTTTCCGATGCCCGTCGGGAGGGTCGGAAGGTCTTTGCGGTGGTGCGTGGTTCGGCGGTGAACCAGGACGGTGCGTCGAACGGGTTGACGGCGCCGAACGGTCCGTCGCAGCAGCGGGTGATCCGGCAGGCGTTGGCCAGCGCCCGGCTGTCCACGGCCGACGTGGACGTGGTGGAGGCGCACGGTACCGGCACCACCCTGGGTGACCCGATCGAGGCGCAGGCGCTGCTGGCCACGTACGGGCAGGACCGGCCCGTCGACCGGCCGCTGCTGCTCGGGTCCGTCAAGTCGAACATCGGGCATGCGCAGGCGGCTGCTGGTGTGGCGGGTGTGATCAAGGTGGTGCAGGCGATGCGGCACGGGGTGGTGCCGGCGTCGTTGCATGTGGATGAGCCGTCGCCGCATATCGACTGGTCGGCGGGTGCGGTGGAGTTGGTGACCGAGGCGCGGCCGTGGCCGGTGGTGGGGCGGCCGCGTCGGGCGGCGGTGTCGTCGTTCGGTATCTCCGGCACGAATGCGCACGTCATCGTCGAGCAGGCCGACGAGGTCGACGAGGTGGCCGTGGACGCCGCCCCGGGGCTTGTCGACTCGGACGTGGTGGTGTGGCCGTTGTCGGCGCGGTCGAAGGCCGCCCTGGCCCGGCAGGCCGCTCGTCTCGCCGAGTATGCGCGGATGCATCACGACATCGACCGGTCGGCGGTCGGTTGGTCCCTTGCCATCACGCGGTCCATCTTCGATCAGCGCGCGGCGGTGGTCGGGGCGGGCGTCGAGGAGTTGCTCGTCGGGTTGGAGGCGGTGGCGGCGGGTTCCCCGGCGGGGAATGTCGTGACGGGATCCGCCTCGGGGCACGGTGCTGGTCCGGTGTTCGTGTTTCCGGGTCAGGGTGGTCAGTCGGTGCGGATGGCGGCGGGTTTGGTGGGTCGGGTGCCGGTGTTCGATGCGCGGTTGGCGGAGTGTCAGCGGGCGTTGGGGCCGTATCTGGATGTGGATGTGGTGTCGGTGTTGACCGGGGATGACGAGTCGTGGTTGGGGCGGGTGGAGGTTGTCCAGCCGGTGTTGTGGGCGGTGGGTGTAGCCCTGGCGGCGGTGTGGGAGCACGTGGGGGTGTCTGCGGCGGTGGTGGTGGGTCATTCGCAGGGTGAGATCGGTGCGGCGTGTGTGGCGGGGATTTTGTCCTTGGAGGATGCGGCGAGGGTGGTGGCGTTGCGGTCGCGGGCGTTGGGGGTGTTGCGGGGTTCGGGGGCGATGGCGTCGGTGGATCTGTCGGTGGAGGCGGTCACCGAGCGGTTGGTGGGGTTCCCCGGGGTGGGGGTGGCGGCGGTGAACGGTCCGGCGACGGTGGTGGTGTCCGGTCCGCCGCAGCCGGTGGCCGACCTGGTCGCGGCGTGTGAGGCCGACGGGGTGCGGGCGCGGTTGGTTCCGGTGGATTATGCGTCGCATTCGCCGGCGGTGCAGGAGGTTGCCGAGCAGTTGCGTGCGGATCTGTCGGGGGTGAAGCCGCAGGCGGGTCACGTCCGGCTCGTGTCGACCCTGACCGGGGATTGGGTCGGGCCGGAAACCATGGATGCCGACTACTGGTACGAGAATCTGCGGCGGACGGTGCAGTTCGATGCGGCGGTGCGGGTGGCGGTCGCGGCGGGGCACAGCACGTTCGTGGAGGTTTCCCCGCATCCGGTGTTGACGATGCCGGTGACGGCGATCCTGGACGACGCGGGGGTGGCGGGGCATGTCCTGGGTACGTTGCGGCGGGGTGAGGACGACCCGACCCGGCTGTTGACCAACCTGGCCACCGCGCACGCCATCGGCCTGCCCGTGGACCTGACCCGGGTCCTGGCGGAGGCCGAGGTCGTGCCGCTGCCGACGTACGCCTTCGACCACCAGCGGTACTGGCTCGACCCGCCCGCGCACCGGGTGCAGGACGTCAGCTCCGCCGGCCTCCAGGACGCCGGGCACCCGCTGCTCAGCGCGACGCTGACGTTCCCCGACAGCGAGCGGATGGTCTTCACGGGCCGGCTGTCGGTGCGTACCCACCCGTGGCTCGGGGAGCACCGGGTGATGGACAACGTCCTGCTGCCCGGCACCGCCTTCGTCGAACTGGCCACGTACGCCGGCGAGCAGGCCGGCTGCCCGAGGCTGGAGGAGCTGACCCTGCTCGCCCCGCTCGTCCTGCCCGAACTCGGCGCGCTCCAGGTGCAGCTGCTGGTCGGTGACCGGGACGACGACGGTCGGCGCGGCGTCCAGCTCTACTCCCGGCCGTACCGGGAGGGCTCGGACGAGATCCTGGCCGACGTCGGCTGGACCTGCCACGCCACCGGCCTGCTCGGCCCCCGGCCCGCCGACGCGGGCACCCCCGGCTTCGACCTCGGGGTGTGGCCGCCGCCCGGCGCGACCCCCGTCCCGTCCGAGGGCTTCTACGCCGGCCTCGAGACGAGCGTCTTCGGCTACGGGCCGGTCTTCCGGGGCCTGCGCGCGGCGTGGACGCGCGGCGACGAGGTCTTCGCGGAGGTGGAGCTGCCGGCCGACCAGCACAGCGAGGCGGGCCGGTTCGGCGTGCACCCCGCGCTGCTCGACGGCGCGCTCCAGGCCATGTCGATCGGCGGTTTCCTGGGCCGCATGGGCGACGGCGCCGACGCCGCCGCACCGCGGCTGCCGTTCGCCTGGACCGGGGTCACCCTGCTCGCCGCCGGTGCCACCGCCCTGCGGGTACGCGTCGCGGCGGCCGGCGAGGTCGGGGTGTCCTTCCAGGTGGCCGACGCCACCGGCACCCCGGTCATGCACGTCGACTCGCTGATCATGCGCCGGGTCTCCGGCGACTCGCTCGGCGCGGCCCGTTCCGGTCGGCAGGAGTCGCTGTTCCAGGTCGACTGGCCGGCGCTGCCGCTGCCCACCGGCCCGGTGCCCGCCGCCACCCGGTGGGCGGTGCTCGGCGGCGACGACCTCGCCCTCAGCGCCGCCTGCGAGGCGGCGGGCGTGCGGGTACGCACCGACGTGGGCCTGGACTCCCTCGGGGACCTGCTCGCCGGGGGTGGGGCCGCGCCCGAGGCGGTGATCGTCCCCGTCGGCGGGACCGGCGACCCGACCGACCCGGCGCTGGCCGGGCAGGCGCGGGCCGCCGCGCACCGTACGCTCGCGGGGCTGCGGACCTGGCTCGCCGACGACCGGTTCGCCGAGTCCCGCCTGGTGCTGGTCACCCGCGACGCGGTCGTGGCGGGGGAGCAGGCCGTGGTCAACCTGCGGCAGGCCCCGGTGTGGGGACTGCTGCGCACCGCCCAGATCGAACACCCGGGCCGGCTGCAACTCGTCGACCTCGACGAGCACCCCGACAGCGCTGCCGCGCTGGCCGCTGCGGTCGCCTCGGGCGAACCGCAGCTCGCCCTGCGGGCCGGGCAGCTGCGCACCCCGCGCCTCGGCCGGGTCCCCGCGGGGGTGCAGCCGCTTTCCGGCGACGTCGACCCGGACGGCACCGTGCTGATCACCGGCGGCACCGGGGTACTGGGTCGCCTGCTGGCCCGGCACCTCGCCACCACCCACGGCATGCGGCACCTGCTGCTGGCCGGCCGGCGCGGCGCGGCTGCCGAGGGCATCGGCGACCTTGTCGCCGAACTGGCCGCCGCCGGTACGGAGGTGACCGTCGCGGCCTGCGACGCCGCCGATCCCGACGCCCTGGCCGCGCTGCTCGCCGGGGTGCCGGCCGCGCACCCGCTCACCGCCGTGGTGCACGCGGCCGGCGTCCTCGACGACGGCGTGGTGGAGTCGATGACCCCCGAACGCCTCGACGCGGTGGCCGTGCCGAAGATCGACGCCGCCTGGCACCTGCACCGACTCACCGAGGGCGCGGGCCTCGCGGCGTTCGTGCTCTTCTCCTCGGCGGCGGCCACCCTCGGCAGCGCCGGCCAGTCCAACTACGCGGCGGCGAACGCGTTCCTCGACGCCCTCGCCGCGCACCGACGGGCCCGGGGGCTGCCCGGCATCTCCCTCGCCTGGGGTCTGTGGGAGCAGGCCAGCGGCATGACCGGCCACCTCGGCGACGCGGACGTGCGGCGGATCACCGGGCAGGGCGCCGCCGGCCTGCCCACCGAGCAGGCCCTGGACCTGTTCGACGCGGCCTGGCGGCTCGACGCCGCGGCGATCGTGCCGATGCGGCTGGACGTCGGGACACTGCGGACGCAGGCGGAGTCCGGTGCCCTCGCGCCGATGCTGCGGGCCCTGGTCCGGGTGCCGCTGCGACGCTCGGTCGACGGGTCCGGCACCCGGGCCGGTGGGGTGCCGCTCAGCCAGCGGCTGGCCGGCCTGGCCGAGCCGGAGCGGCTCAAGGTCGTCCTGGACGTGGTGCGGGCGAACATCGCCGCCGTCCTCGGCCACGCGGGCGCCGACGCCATCGATCCGGGCCGGCTCTTCACCGAGCTCGGCTTCGATTCGCTCACCGCAGTGGACCTGCGCAACCGCCTGAACAGCCTGTCCGGGCTGCGGCTGCCGGCGACGCTGGTCTTCGACTACCCGACGCCGACCACGCTCGCGGAGAAGCTGGCCAGCGAGATCACCGCCGGGGAGGCCCCCTCCACCCAGCCCCTCTTCCAGGGCATCGACACCGTGGAGAGCCTGCTGACCAGCATTCCCCTCGATCCGGCGAACCGGGAGCGGTTCACCGCCCGGATGCGCGACCTGCTGGCCAAGGTGTCCGACCTGGCCGACGGTCCCGCCGCCGAGGAGGACCGGCCCGATCTCGAATCAGCCAGCGACGACGAGATCTTCGACTTCATCAGCAAAGAGTTTGGAATCTCCTGACATGACCGACCCCCGGATCGAGGCAGGTGCGGCCCGATGAGCGACGACGACAAGCTTCGGTACTTCCTCAAGCGGGTGACCGCCGATCTGCACGACACGAAGCGCAAGCTGCAGACCGTCGAGGCCCGCGACCAGGAACCCCTCGCCATCGTGTCGATGAGCTGCCGGTTCCCCGGCGGCGTCCGTACGCCTGAGGACCTCTGGGACCTCGTCGCCGACGGTCGGGACGCCCTCACCGAGTTCCCGGACGACCGGGGCTGGGACCTGGAGTCGCTCTACGACCCCGACCCGAACCAGCCGGGCAAGAGCTACACGCGGGTCGGTGGGTTCCTCGACGCCGCCGGTGACTTCGACGCCTCCCTCTTCGGGATCTCCCCGCGCGAGGCCCTCGCCATGGACCCGCAGCAGCGGTTGCTGCTGGAGACCTCCTGGGAGGCGGTCGAGCGGGCCGGCATCGACCCGCTGTCCCTGCGCGGCAGCCAGACCGGCGTCTTCGTCGGGCTCAGCACGTCCAACTACGGCATGGGTCTGCCGCATGTGCCCGAGGGCGTCGACATGTACCTCGGCACCGGCAACACCACAAGTGTCGCCTCGGGCCGGATCTCGTTCACCCTCGGGTTGAACGGCCCCGCCGTCACCGTCGACACCGCCTGCTCGTCCTCCCTGGTAGCCCTGCACCTGGCGGTGCACGCGCTGCGCCGGCGGGAGTGCGACCTGGCCATCGCCGGTGGCGTCACCGTGATGGCCACCCCCGGCGTCTTCGTCGTCTTCTCCCGGCAGCGCGGCATGTCCGTCGACGGGCGGTGCAAGGCGTTCGCGGCAGGCGCGGACGGCACCGGCTGGGGCGAGGGCGGCGGGGTGTTCGTCCTGGAGCGGCTCGCCGACGCGGAACGCAACGGCCACCCGATCCTCGCCGTGATCCGGGGCAGCGCCCTCAACCAGGACGGCGCGTCCAACGGCCTCACCGCCCCGAACGGCCCGTCGCAGCAGCGGGTGATCCGGCAGGCTCTCGTCAACGCCAGGCTCGGCACCGCCGACGTCGACATGGTGGAGGCGCACGGCACGGGTACCACCCTGGGTGACCCGATCGAGGCACAGGCGCTGATCGCCACCTACGGGCAGGACCGGCCCGCCGACCGGCCGCTCTGGCTCGGCTCGGTGAAGTCGAACATCGGCCACACCCAGAGCGCCGCCGGGGTCGCCGGCATGGTGAAGATGGTGATGGCCCTGCGCAACGGCGTGATGCCGGAGACCCTGCACGTCGACGCGCCGTCGACGCACGTGGACTGGTCCGCCGGGGCGGTCTCGCTGCTCACCGAGCGCCGGCCGTGGCCGGAGCTGGATCGACCCCGCCGAGGCGGTGTCTCCTCGTTCGGGGTGAGCGGCACCAACGCCCACGTGATCGTCGAGGAGTACCGGCCGTCCGTCACCACCGACGCGGAGCAGGCCGACGAGCCTACCCGGACCCGCGACCGGGCTTGCGGCCTGGTCGCCTCGGACGTGACCGCGTGGCCGGTGTCGGCGCGGTCCAAGGGCGCGCTGGCCGTTCTGGCCGCCCGCCTCGCCGAGCGCGTGCGCGAGCACGGTGCGGTGGACCCGACAGCGGTGGGCTGGTCGCTGCTGACCACCCGGTCGACCTTCGACCAGCGGGCCGTCGTGGTCGGCGCGGACCTCGACGAGCTGCTGGCCGGTCTGGACGCCCTGGCCGCCGGCTCGCCGGCCGGGAACCTGGTGTCCGGTACGGCCGTCGGTTCGTCTGCTGGTCCGGTGTTCGTGTTCCCGGGCCAGGGCGCGCAGTCGGCGCGGATGGCGGCTGGTCTGGTGGGTCGTTGTCCGGTGTTCGACGTGCGGCTGGCGGAGTGTCAGCGGGCGTTGGCCGCCTACCTGAATGTGGACCTGGTTTCGGTGTTGACCGGGGATGACGAGTCGTGGCTGGAGCGGGTCGAGGTCGTCCAGCCGGTGTTGTGGGCGGTGGGTGTCGCGCTGGCGGCCGTGTGGCAGCACGCCGGTGTCAGTCCGGCGGCGGTGGTCGGTCACTCGCAGGGTGAGATCGGTGCCGCCTGTGTCGCCGGGATCCTCAGCCTGGAGGACGCGGCGAGGGTTGTCGCGCTGCGGTCGCGTGCGTTGGCGGTGTTGCGGGGCACCGGGGCGATGGCCTCGGTCGACCTGTCCGCCGACGCTGTCGCGGAACGGCTGCCGGCATTCCCGGGTGTGGGGGTGGCGGCGGTGAACGGGCCGGCGACGGTGGTGGTGTCGGGTCCGTCGCAGCCGGTGAGGGATCTGGTGGCGGCGTGCCAGGCCGAGGGCGTCCGGGCGCGGATCATCCCGGTCGACTACGCGTCGCACTCGGCGGCGGTGCGGGGGGTCGCCGAGCAGTTGCGCGCCGATCTGGTGGACGTCACGCCCCGGGCGGGTCAGGTCCGTCTCGTGTCGACTCTGACGGGGGAGTGGGTGGACCCGGAGTCGATGGGGGCGGAGTACTGGTTCGAGAACCTGCGGCAGACGGTGTTGTTCGATCCGGCCGTCCGGGTTGCCGCCGCAGCGGGCCACAGCACGTTCATCGAGATGTCCCCGCATCCGGTGTTGGCGATGCCGGTGACCGCGATCCTGGACGACGTGGGCGTCACCGGGCACGCCCTGGGCACGTTGCGGCGGGGTGAGGACGACCCGACCCGCCTGCTGACCAGCCTGGTTACCGCCCACACCATCGGCCTCCCGGTGGATCTGCGGAAGGTCCTCGCCGAGACGGCGACGGTCGACCTGCCCACCTACGCCTTCGACCACCAGCACTACTGGCTGGACGGTAGCGGCGGACCCCAGCTGGAGGGCCTGACCCAGGGCACCGCCGACCCCGGCGACGCCGGCTTCTGGGCGGCCGTGGAACGCGGCGACCTGGCCGCGCTCGCCAACGTGGTCACCCCCGCCGACACCCCCGCCGAGCATGCCGCCGACGCGTTGCGGCCCGCCCTGCCGCTGCTCACCTCGTGGCGGCGGCAGCGACGCCGGCAGTCCGACATCGACAGCTGGCGTTACCAGGACACCTGGAAGCCGCTGACCGGAGTGGCCAACCGGGGCATGAGCGGTACCTGGCTCGTGGTGCTGCCGACCGGGGACTTCGTCGAGCCCTGGCAGGACGCTTCCGTCGAGGCGATCGCCGCGGCCGGCGCGAACGTCGTACCGGTCCCCGTCAGCACCACCGACGTCGACCGTGACCTGCTCGGCAAGCTCCTGCGGGAGGCCCTCGCCACCGGTACCGGCACCGACGGTGGGGACGCCGAGGTGACCGGCGTGGTGTCGCTGCTCGCCTTCGACGAACTGGTCCACCCGCTCTATCCCTCCGTACCCGGTGGCTTCGCCGCGACCGTCGCGCTCTTCCAGGCCCTCGGCGACATCGGCCTGTCCGCCCCGATGTGGAGCGTCACCTCCGGTGCCGTCTCCGTCGGCCGCGTCGACCAGCTCCGGGCACCGATGCAGGCGCTGGTCTGGGGCTTCGGCCGGGTCGCCGCGCTGGAACACCCGGAACGCTGGGGTGGCCTCGTCGACCTGCCCGAGGCGGTCGAGGAGCGCTCCGCCGACCTGCTCGTCGCGGCCCTCACCACCGCCGGCGAGGAGGACCAGATAGCCGTCCGCCCGACCGGACTGCTCGGCCGCCGCCTCACCCGTGTCCCGCTCGGGGACAGCCAGCCCGCCAACCCGTGGGAACCCTCCGGGACGGCCCTGGTCACCGGCGGTACCGGTGCCCTCGGTGGGCACGCCGCCCGCTGGCTGGCCCGCAGCGGAGTGGAGAACATCATCGTCGTCAGCCGGCGTGGCATGGCCGCGCCGGGTGCCCGGCAACTGGTGGACGATCTCACCGCCCTTGGTGCCCGCACCACTGTGGTCGCCTGCGACGCGTCCGACCGGGAGGCCCTGGCTGAGCTGATCGACGGCATCCCCGACGAGCAGCCCCTCACCACTGTCGTGCACGCCAGCGCGGTGCTGGACGACGCCCTGATCAACGAGATCCGGATCGACCAGATCGAACGGGTCCTCCAGGCCAAGGTCGACGTGGCGTACCACCTGCACGAGCTGACCCTCGGCCTGGACCTCTCGGCGTTCGTCATGTTCTCGTCCTTCGCCGGGACCGTGGCCAGCTCCGGCGTGGGCAACTACGCGCCGAGCAACGCCTTCCTCGACGCGCTCGCCCAGCACCGGCGTGGCCTCGGCATGCCCGCCACCGCCATCGCCTGGGGCGCCTGGGCCGGCGGTGGCATGGCCGACGGCCCGTTCGGCGAGCTGCTGCACCGGCACGGCGTCCCGGAGATGCCCCCGGAGGCCGCCATCACCGCTCTGCACCAGGTGGTGGACCACGGCGAGCCGGCGCTCACCATCGCCGACATCGCCTGGGAGCGGTTCGCCGTCGCGTTCACCGCGACCCGTCCCGGCCCGTTGATCAGCGACCTGCCGGACGTCCGTCGGCTCCAGGCCACCGAACACGCCGTCGCCGGCACCGAGTTGCCCGATGGCCCCGACCCGCTGCGGGACCGGCTCGCCGGGCTGCCCGCCGCCGACCGGATGGCCGTGCTGCTCGGGCTGGTCCGGGGCCAGGTCGCCGCCGTCCTCAACTACGCCTCGATGGAGTCGGTCGACGAACACCGGGCGTTCCGGGAACTGGGGTTCGACTCGGTCACCGCGGTCGAGCTGCGTAACCGGCTCGGCACGGCGACCGGGGTGGCCCTCCCGGTCACGCTGGTCTTCGACTACCCGACCCCGACCACCCTGGCCGAGTACCTCTTCGCCGAGGTGGCCCAGGAGGACGTGGTCACCCCGACCGTGCTCCTCGACGATCTCGACCGGATCGCCGACAGCCTCGACGTGGTGGCACGCGACGAGGCGGCCCGGGTCCGGGCCACCGTCCGTCTCCAGGCGATGCTCTCGTGGCTCGGCCAGGGCGGCGGTGGCGACATCGGCCGGCATCTCGACGACGCCACCGACGACGAACTGTTCGCGATGGTCGACAAGGACCTCGGGATCTCCTGACCCACTCCGGCTCTCCCGCCGACACCCCGGCTCTCCGTCCCCTGCGAGGAAGCGGCTCCGACATGGGCAATGAAGACAAGCTCCGCGACTACCTCAAGCGGGTCATGGCTGATCTCCACGACACCCGTCGACGGCTCAGCGAGGTCCAGTCCCAGGAACTGGAGCCGGTGGCGATCGTGGCGATGAGCTGTCGGCTGCCCGGCGGGGTGCGCAACCCGGACGACCTGTGGGAGCTGCTGCGGGACGGCCGGGACGCCGTCACCTTCTTCCCCGACGACCGGGGCTGGGACCTGGAGCGGCTCTACCACCCCGACCCCGACAACCCGGGCACCTCGTACGCCCGGGAAGGCGGGTTCATCGACGGGGCCGGTGACTTCGACGCCCGTTTCTTCGGCATCTCGCCCCGCGAGGCCCTCACCATGGACCCGCAGCAGCGGCTCCTGCTGGAGACAGCCTGGGAGGCGGTCGAATCCGCCGGCATCGACCCCGCCTCGTTGCGCGGCACCCGGACCGGAGTCTTCGTCGGCACCAACGGGCAGGACTACGGCACCCTGCTGATGATGTCGCCGGACGGGGACGAGGGCCACTCGATGACCGGAGGGGCGGCGGCCGTCGCCTCCGGGCGGGTGTCGTACACGCTGGGGCTGGAGGGGCCGGCGGTGTCGATCGACACGGCCTGCTCCTCCTCCCTGGTGGCGCTGCACCTCGCCGTGCAGGCGCTGCGCGCGGGGGAGTGCACGCTGGCCCTGGCCGGTGGGGTCACCGTGATGGCGACCCCCGGCCTCCTGGTCGGCTCCAGCCGGCAGCGTGCCCTGTCCCCGGACGGCCGGTGCAGGTCGTTCTCCGCTGCCGCCGACGGTGCCGGGTTCTCCGAGGGGGTCGGCTGGCTGCTGGTGGAGCGGCTGTCGGACGCCCGCCGTAACGGCCACCGGGTCCTGGCGGTCGTCCGGGGCAGTGCGGTCAACCAGGACGGCGCGTCGAACGGACTCACCGCCCCCCACGGGCCCGCGCAGCAGCGGGTGATCAGCCAGGCCCTCACCTCGGCCCGGCTCTCCACCGCCGACGTGGACGTGGTGGAGGCGCACGGCACGGGTACCCGCCTGGGTGACCCGATCGAGGCCCAGGCGCTGCTGGCCACGTACGGGCAGGACCGGGGGGAGGCCACCCCGGTGCTGTTGGGGTCGGTGAAGTCGAACCTCGGGCACACCCAGGCCGCCGCCGGTGTGGCCGGTGTGATCAAGGTGGTGCAGGCGATGCGGCACGGGGTTGTGCCGGCGACCCTGCACGTGGACGAGCCGTCGCCGCACATCGACTGGTCGGCGGGTGCGGTGGAGTTGGTGACCGAGGCGCGGCCGTGGCCGGCGGTGGGGCGGCCGCGTCGGGCGGCGGTGTCGTCGTTCGGCATCTCCGGCACCAACGCTCACGTGATCATCGAGCAGGCCGACGAATCCGTCGACGAGGAGGCCGAGACCCGTACCCGCGCTCCGGGCGTGGTCGGCTCGGAGGTGACCGTCTGGCCCGTGTCGGCGCGGACGAGGAACGCACTGGCCGGCCAGGCCGCCCGCCTCGCCGCGTACGTGCGCGAGCGCGACGGCCTGGACACCTCCGCGCTGGCCTGGTCGCTGGCGACCACCCGCGCCAGCCTCGACCAGCGGGCGGTGGTGGTCGGGTCGGGTGTGGAGGAGTTGCTGTCGGGGTTGGATGCGGTGGCGGCGGGTGTGCCGGCGGGGAACGTGGTTTCGGGTGCGGCTGCTGGTTCGTCTGCGGGTGCGGTGTTTGTGTTTCCGGGTCAGGGTGGGCAGTCGGTGGGGATGGCGGCGGGTTTGGTGGGGCGGGTGCCGGTGTTTGACGCGCGGTTGGCGGAGTGTCAGCGGGCGTTGGTGCCGTTTGTGGATGTGGATGTGGTGTCGGTGTTGACGGGGGGTGATGAGTCGTGGTTGGGGCGGGTGGAGGTGGTGCAGCCGGTGTTGTGGGCGGTGGGTGTGGCGTTGGCGGCGGTGTGGGAGGAGGTGGGTGTGTTGCCGGGGGTGGTGGTGGGTCATTCGCAGGGTGAGATCGGTGCGGCGTGTGTGGCGGGGGTCTTGTCTGTGGAGGATGGGGCGAGGGTGGTGGCGTTGCGGTCGCGGGCGTTGGGGGTGTTGCGGGGTTCGGGTGCGATGGCGTCGGTGGATTTGTCTGTTGGGGCGGTCACTGAGCGGTTGGTGGGTTTCCCGGGGGTGGGGGTGGCGGCGGTGAATGGTCCGGCGTCGGTGGTGGTGTCGGGTCCGCCGCAGCCGGTGGCTGACCTGGTGGCGGCATGTGTGGCCGATGGGGTGCGGGCCCGGTTGATTCCGGTGGATTATGCGTCGCATTCGGCTGCGGTGCAGGAGGTCGCGGAGCGGTTGCGTGCGGATCTGTCGGAGGTGAAGCCGCAGGCCGGTCACGTCCGGCTCGTCTCGACCTTGACCGGGGATTGGGTGGACCCGTCGTCGATGACGGCGGACTACTGGTATGAGAATTTGCGGCGGACGGTGCAGTTCGACGCTGCGGTGCGGGTGGCGGTCGCGGCGGGTTACCGCACGTTCGTGGAGGTGTCGCCGCATCCGGTGTTGACGATGCCGGTGACCGCGATCCTGGACGACGTGGAGGTGACCGGGCACGTCCTGGGTACGTTGCGGCGGGGTGAGGACGATCCGACCCGGTTGTTGATCAACCTGGCTACCGCGCACGCCATCGGTCTGCCGGTCGACCTGACCCGGGTGCTGCCCGAGGCCGAGGTCGTGCCGCTGCCGACGTACGCCTTCGACCACCAACGGTACTGGCCGGCACCGCCGATCTTCCTGAACCAGGACGACGGGGAGCCGGACCTCGACCGGTGGCGCTACCGGGTCACCTGGGAGGTACTGCCCGACCTGCCGCTGACCCGGCTCTCCGGCACCTGGCTCGTCCCGGTCCCCGCCGCCCTGGCCGAGGAGCCGCTGGTCGCCGGTGTGCTGGGGGCGCTCGGCAACGTCGGCGCGGACGTCGTACCCGTGCTGCTGGACGTGATCGACGAGCAGTCGGCGTTCACCGACCGGCTGCGCGCGGCCCTCCCCACCGATGGCCTCGCCGGCGTGCTCTCCCTGCTCGGCCTCGACGAGCGCGTGCACCCGGAGCACCTGGCGGCCCCGCTCGGCGTCGTCGGGGCCGCTCAACTGGTGCAGGCGCTCGGCACGCTGGGCGTGGAGGCCCCGCTGTGGTGTGCCACCCGACGGGCCGTCGCGGTCGGTGCCGGGGACGCCCCGCCGACCCCGGTGGCTGCCGCCGTCTGGGGCTTCGGCCGGGCGGTCGCACTCGAACACCCCGGTCGTTGGGGCGGACTGGTGGACCTGCCGGCCGACCTCGACCCGGGTACCGGCGCACGACTCTGCGCGGTTCTCGGCGGCAGCGGCGGCGAGGACCAGGTCGCCGTCCGGGAGACCGGCGTACTCGTCCGCCGCCTCACCCGGATCACCGGGCCCGAGCCGGCCACCACCGACCCCGGCGACGACGGTTGGCGGATGCGCGGCACGGTGCTGATCACCGGCGGAACCGGCGGACTCGGCGGGCACATGGCCCGCTGGGCGGCCCGCGCCGGCGCGGCGCACGTCCTGCTGGCCAGCCGACGCGGTCCGGACGCGCCGGGCGCCGCCGACCTGGCGGCGGAGCTGACCGACCTCGGCGTCCGCGTCACCGTGGCCCCCTGCGACGTCACCGACCGGACGCAGCTCGCCGCCCTGCTGGCGAGCACACCCGACGACGCCCCGCTCACCGCCGTGCTGCACACCGCCGCAGTCCTCGACGACGGCATCGTCGACACCGTCACCCCGGCCCGGCTGCACGCCGTCGCCGCACCCAAGTGCACCGCCGCAGAGCACCTGGACGAGCTGACCCGGGACCTCGACCTCGACGCCTTCGTCCTGTTCTCCTCCGTCGCCGGCACCACCGGCAACGCCGGACAGGGCGCCTACGGGGCGGCGAACGCGTACCTCGACGCCCTCGCCGAGCGACGCCGGGCCGAGGGGCGCCCCGCGCTCTCGGTCGGCTGGGGTGCCTGGAGCGGGGCCGGCCTGCCGGCCGAGAACGAGGTCGCCCGGCAGCGGCTCCAGCGTGGCGGCATGGTCGCCATGAAACCCGAGCTCGCGGTGGAGGCACTGGGCCTGGCCCTGCGGCGCGGCGAGGTCACCACGGTGATCGCCGACATCGACTGGACCCGGTTCGCCCCGGCGTTCACCCTGGTCCGGCCCAGCCCGCTGATCGGCGACCTGCCTGAGGTACGGCGGGCGGCCCCGCCGGCGGACCAGCCAGCGGAGGCAGCGCAGGACGCGCCGTCGTCGGCACTCGCCCAGCGGCTCGCCGGAATCAGCTCCGCCGACCGGAACGCGGAGCTGCGGGACCTGGTCCGGCAGTGTGCGGCAACCGCCCTCGGCTACGGGGCGGCCGAGGACGTCCCCGCCACCCGCCCGTTCCGGGACCTCGGCCTGGACTCGCTGACCGCGGTGGAGATGCGCAACTTCCTCGCCACCGCGACCGGCCTGCGGCTGCCGGCCACCCTCGCCTTCGACTACCCGAACCCGACGGTGCTCGCCGCGCACCTCGACGAACTGCTCACCGGGAACGCCGTCGACACGACCGCGCCCGTCGCGGCGGCTGCCGTGTCCGACGAACCCATCGCCATCGTCGCGATGGGCTGCCGGTTCCCCGGTGGGGCGGACACCCCCGAGCGGCTGTGGCAGCTGCTCGCCGCCGGAGGCGACGCGGTCGGGGAGTTCCCCACCGACCGGGGCTGGGACCTGGCCCGGCTCTTCGACGCCGACCCCGCCAACGAGGGCACCAGCTACGCCCGCGAGGGTGCCTTCGTCCCCGCGGCCGCCGAGTTCGACGCCGGCTTCTTCGGCATCAGCCCGCGTGAGGCCCTCGCCATGGATCCCCAGCAGCGGCTGCTGCTGGAGACCTCCTGGGAGGCGATCGAACGGGCCGGCATCGACCCGCAGGCGCTGCGGGGCAGCTCCACCGGTGTCTTCGTGGGCACGAACTACCAGGACTACCGCAACCTGATGATCGGCGCCGAGGGCGCCGAGGGCCACCTGATGACCGGCAACGCCGGCAGCGTGCTCTCCGGCCGGGTGGCCTACACCTTCGGGCTGGAGGGGCCGGCCGTCTCGGTGGACACCGCCTGCTCCTCGTCGCTGGTGGCGCTGCACTGGGCCTGTCAGGCGCTCCGTTCCGCCGAATGCTCCCTCGCCCTGGTCGGCGGGGTCACCGTGATGGCCACCCCCGGCGTGTTCGTCGGCTTCAGTCGGCAGCGGGGGTTGGCCCCGGACGGCCGGGTCAAGGCGTTCGCCTCCGCCGCCGACGGGACGAGCTGGGGTGAGGGTGCCGGCATGCTGCTGGTGGAGCGGCTCAGCGACGCCCGGCGCAACGGCCACCCGGTACTGGCGGTGATCCGGGGCAGCGCGGTCAACCAGGACGGTGCGTCGAACGGTCTCACCGCCCCGAACGGCCCCGCCCAGCAGCGGGTGATCCGGCAGGCGCTGAGCAACGCCCGGCTCTCCGCAGCCGACGTGGACGCCGTGGAGGCGCACGGTACGGGCACCCGGCTCGGTGACCCGATCGAGGCGCAGGCCCTGCTCGCCACCTACGGACAGGAGCGCCCCGCCGACCGTCCGCTCTGGCTCGGGTCGGTGAAGTCGAACATCGGCCACACCCAGGCCGCTGCCGGTGTCGCCGGGATCATCAAGATGGTCCTCGCCATGCGGAACGGCTACCTGCCACCGACCCTGCACGTCGACGAGCCCACCGACCAGGTGGACTGGAGCGTCGGCGCGGTCGGACTGCTCACCGAGGGGCGGCCCTGGCCGCTGACCGGACGGCCGCGCCGCGCCGCCGTCTCCTCCTTCGGGATCAGCGGCACCAACGCCCACACCATCCTCGAGCAGGCCCCCGAACCGGCCGTGCCGGTCGTGTCCCCGGCCGAACTGCCGCTGGTGCCGGTGCTGCTGTCGGCGCGGACCGCCGCGTCGCTGGCCGCCCAGGCGGGCCCGTGGGCCGACCGGCTCACCGGGCCGCAGGCGGCGCCGCTGGTCGACGTCGGCTGGTCGTCGGCGGTCTCCCGGGCCGTGTTGGAGCACCGGGCGGTCGTCCTGGCCGCCGACCGGAAGGAACTGCGTGCCGGGCTGCGGGCGTTGGCACGTGGCGACGACTCCCCGCTGCTGGTCACCGGGGCGGCCACTGGAACGCCGAAGGTCGCGTACCTCTTCTCCGGACAGGGGGCGCAGCGCCCCGGGATGGGCCGCGAGCTGGCCGGGGCGTACCCCGTCTTCGCCGCCGCCCTGGACGAGGTCTGCGCGGTCCTCGACCCGCACCTGCCCCGACCGCTGCGCGAGGTGATGTTCGCCGAGGCCGGTACGGTCGAGGCCGACCTGCTGGACCGGACCGAGTTCACCCAGCCGGCGATCTTCGCCGTCGAGGTGGCGCTGTTCCGGCTCCTGAGCGCCTGGGGCCTGCGCCCCGACGTGGTCGCCGGCCACTCCATCGGCGAGTTCGCCGCCGCCCACGCCGCCGGGGTGCTCACTGTGGCCGACGCCGCCGAACTGGTCGCCGCGCGGGGCCGGCTCATGCAGGCGTTGCCCGACGGTGGGGCGATGGTCGCCGTCGCCGCGCCGGAGGCCGACGTGCGCGCCAGCCTCGGTGACCGCGCCGACCGGGTCTGCGTGGCCGCGGTGAACGGTCCCACAGCGGTGGTGCTCTCCGGCCCGGCCGACGCCGTCGAGGAGGTGACCGCCGAGTGGGCCGCGCGGGGCGTACGGACCCGTAGGTTGGCGGTCAGCCACGCGTTCCACAGCCCGCTGATGGACCCGGTGCTCGACGACCTCGCCACCGTCGCCGCGCGGCTGTCGCACCACGCCCCGACCATCCCGCTGGTCTCCACGGTCACCGGCGCGCCGGTCGACGCGACGGAGATGGGCACGCCGGGGTACTGGGTGCGGCACGCCCGGGGCGCGGTGCGCTTCGCCGACGCGGTCACCGCCCTGCGCCGGCAGGGCTGCACCGGGTTCGTGGAGGTCGGCCCGGACGGGGTGCTGACCGCCCTCACCCAGGCCGCCCTCGCCGACGGCGGGTCGGCCGGCGGGCGGCCCGCGCTGGTGGTGCCCACCCTGCGCCGGGACCGTCCGGAGTCGGCCGCCCTGCTGCGGGCGGTCGCCACGCTGCACGCGCACGGCTGGTCGCCGGACTGGCCGGCCCTCTACGCCGACGCCGAACCGCAGCCCGCCGACCTGCCCACCCACGTCTTCGACAGGCAGCGCTTCTGGCCCGAACCGCCAGCGTGGCTCACCGCGCCGGTCGACGAGCGGACCGAGACCGACAGCCGGTTCTGGACGGCGGTGGAGGCCGAGGACCTCGACTCGCTGCTGCGCGAGCTGGACGTCGACCGGGACCAGCCGTTCGGCACGGTGCTGCCGGCGCTGTCCGCCTGGCGGCGGCGCGGGCGCGAACGATCCATGGTGGACAGTGCCCGCTACCGGGAGCTCTGGCAGCCGCTGGCCGCGCCGACCACCCCCTCGGCGACGCCTCCGGAGCGTTGGCTGGTGCTGCTGCCCGCCGCCCTGGCGGGCGACCCCGGTCTGGACGCCTGCGTCCGGGCGCTCGGCGCGAACGTGACAACCGTGCCGGTGGACACCGCCGCCGACCCGGACGAGCTGGTCGGCGTCCTGGCCGACGCGCTGGCCCGCACCGACCAGCCGCTGTCGATCCTGTCCCTCCTCGGCCTGGACGACTCCCCGCACGCCGAGTACCCGGCGCTGCCGCGTGGCCTCGTGGCGACCGTGCAGCTCCTGCACGCGATGACCGACCTGGACGTGGCGGCCCGGCTCTGGTGCGCCACGCGGGGCGCGGTCGGGGTCGCCGACGGCGACGCGCCGGCCAGCCCCCGGCAGACGGCGCTGTGGGGGCTGGGCCGGGTGGCGGCGCTGGAACAGTCCGCCCGCTGGGCCGGGCTGGTCGACCTGCCGGCCGCGATCGACGGCGGGACCGCGACGCGGCTCGCCGACCTCCTCACCGGCGGCGTCGCCGAGGATCAGCTCGCCGTCCGGGACGCCGGGGTGTTCGTCCGCCGGCTCGCCCCGGCCGCCACCGTCGGCGAACCGGAGCCGTGGCGGCCCCGGGGCACCGTGCTGGTCACCGGCGGCACCGGCGCGCTCGGTGGGCACATCGCCCGTTGGGTGGCCGCCGCCGGCGCCGAACGGATCGTGCTGACCAGCCGGCGCGGCATCGACACGCCCGGCGCCGCCGAGCTGCTGGCCGAACTGGAGGCGTCCGGCGTCGACTGCCGGGTGGCCCGCTGCGACGCCGCCGACCGGGCCGCAATGACCGACCTGATCGCCGAGCTGCGGCGGGAGGGCCCGCCGCTGCGGACGGTGATGCACGCCGCCGGGGTCAGCGAGTTGGTGCCGCTGGCCGACACCACCCTGGAGGACCTGGCGTACGTCATCGGCCCGAAGCTGGTCGGCGCGGAACTGCTCGACGAACTGCTCGACGGCGTCGAGCTGGACGCGTTCGTGCTCTTCTCGTCGATCGCGGCCGTCTGGGGCAGCGGCGGGCAGGGCGCGTACGCGGCCGGCAACGCCTACCTGGACGCCTTCGCCCAGCGACGGCGGGCGCGGGGGCTGCCCGCCACGTCGGTGGCCTGGGGCCCGTGGACGGAGTCCGGCATGTTCGACGACAGCGGGCCGGAGCAGCTACGCCGTCGTGGCCTGCGGGTGATGCCGCCCGGCGTGGCGTTGGCCGGGCTGCGGCACGCCCTCGCCGTCGGGGACACCTGCGTCACCATCGTCGACATCGACTGGGCCACCTTCCACCCGCCGTTCACCGCGCTGCGGTCCAGCCCGCTCCTGGCCGACCTGCCGGCCGTACGGGAGCTGAACGCCGGTCCCGCCGAGTCGGTCGGCACCCCTGCCACGGTCGGTCGGGACCTGCTCGCCGAGCTGCGTCCGCTGCCCGCCGCCGAACGGCGCGGCAGCCTCCTGGAGATGGTCCGGGTGACCGCGGCGAAGGTCCTCGGCCACTCCACTGCGGACGCCGTCGACACCGAACGGGGTTTCCTCGACCTCGGGTTCGACTCGCTCACCGCGGTGGAACTGCGCAACCTGCTCAGCGCCGAGACGGGGCACGAACTGGCCACCACCGTCGTCTTCGACTACCCGACCGCGGCCGACCTCGCCGGCCACCTCTACGGGGAGCTCTTCGGCGACGAGGGCGAGCCCGTCGACGGTGGCGACGAGGAGACGGTCCGGCGGGTCCTCGCGGCGATCCCACTGGACCAGTTGCGCCGCTCCGGCCTGCTCGACCCGTTGTTGCGGCTCGCGCGGGACACCGGCGCGCCGGAGCCGGATCCGGCCGCTGCGCCGACCGCTCCGGTCGCCCCCGAGGCCGAGATCCGTGAACTCGACGTCGCCAGTCTGGTCCGGCTCGCCCTCGAAGGCTCCGACTCGTGACCCGGCCAGCCCCGAGGAGTTTCCGATGAGCGTCTCACTGGACGAGGTCGTCAGTGCGCTGCGCGCGTCCCTGCTCGACAACCAGAAGCTCAAGCAGCAGAACCAGCAGCTCGTCGCCACGCTCAGCGAGCCGCTGGCGATCATCGGCATGAGCTGCCGGTTTCCCGGCGGTGTCCGGTCGCCGGAGCAGTTGTGGGAACTGGTCGCCACCGGCACGGACGCGATGGCGCCGTTCCCCGCCGACCGGGGCTGGGACCTCGACGCGCTCTACGACACCGACCCGGACAGCCGGGGCACCTCGTACGTGCGGGAAGGGGGGTTCCTGCACGACGCCGGGGACTTCGACCCCGCCTTCTTCGGCATCTCGCCGCGCGAGGCCCTCGCCATGGACCCGCAGCAGCGGCTCCTGCTGGAGACCGCCTGGGAGACGTTCGAGCACGCCGGGATCGACCCCACCACGCTGCGCGGCACGCCCACCGGCGTGTACGCGGCCACCAGCAGCCAGGGCGACTACGCGGCCCTGCTGGCCGGGGTCGGCGGCGGCGTCGAGGGCTACCTCGGCACCGGCAGCGCCGCCGCCGTCGCCAGCGGCCGCATCGCGTACGCCCTCGGGTTGGAGGGGCCGGCGGTCACCGTGGACACCGCCTGTTCCTCGTCCCTGGTCGCGCTCCACCTGGCTGCGCAGGCGCTCCGGCTGGGGGAGTGCACCCTCGCCCTCGCCGGCGGGGTGTCGGTGATGGCCACCCCGACGGTGTTCGTCGAGTTCTCCCGCCAGCGCGGCCTCTCCACCGACGGCCGGTGCAAGTCGTTCGCCGCCGCCGCGGACGGCACCGGCTGGTCCGAGGGGGTCGGCATGCTCCTCGTGGAGCGGCTCTCCGACGCCCGTCGCAACGGGCACCCGATTCTCGCCGTGGTCCGGGGCAGCGCGGTCAACCAGGACGGGGCGAGCAGCGGCCTGACCGCCCCGAACGGCCCGTCCCAGCGGCGGGTCGTCGCCCAGGCCCTGGCCAACGCGGGGCTGACTGCCCACCAGGTCGACGTGGTCGAGGCGCACGGCACCGGCACCACCCTGGGCGACCCGATCGAGGCGCAGGCGCTGCTGGCCACCTACGGACAGGGGCGGCCAGCGGACCGTCCGCTGTGGCTCGGGTCGGTGAAGTCGAACATCGGGCACACCCAGGCCGCGGCGGGCGTCGCCGGGGTGATCAAGATAGTGCTCGCCATGCGTCACGGCGTGCTCCCCGCCACGCTGCACGTCGACCGGCCCACCCCGCACGTCGACTGGTCCGCCGGCGCGGTACGGCTGGCGACCGAACGGATGCCGTGGCCGGACGGCGACGGCCCGCGCCGGGCCGGTGTCTCCGCCTTCGGGGTCAGCGGCACCAACGCGCACGCCATCCTGGAGCAGGCCGCTGCGGAGGACACCGTCGCGGCCACCCCGGCCGGACGGCAGGCCCCGCCCGCCCCGTGGCTGGTCACCGCCCGCTCCGCCCCGGCGCTGGCCGGGCAGGCCCACCGGTTGCTGGAGCGGCTGGCCGCCGATCCCGGGCTGCGCCCGGGCGACGTGGCGTACTCGCTGGTCACCACCCGGGCAGCGATGCCGCACCGGGCGGTGGTCACCGGGGACGACCGCAACGCGCTCGTCGAGGGCCTACGGGCAGTCGCCGAGGACCGCCCGGCCCCCAACGTGCTGCGCGGGGTGGCCCGTCCGGGCGGCAGGCTCGCCGTCCTGTTCACCGGTCAGGGTGCCCAGCGGGTCGGCATGGGCGCCGGGCTGCACCGGCGGTTCCCCGGGTTCGCCGCCGCGTTCGACGAGGTCGTGGCCGAACTCGACAAGCACCTGAGCCGGCCGTTGCGCGAGGTGGTGTTCGCCGCACCGGACACCCCGCAGGCCGCGCTGCTGGACCGGACCGAGTTCACCCAGCCGGCCCTGTTCGCCTACGAGGTGGCCGTGTACCGGCTGGTCACCTCCTGGGGGGTACGGCCGGCGTACCTGCTCGGGCACTCGGTCGGCGAACTGGCGGCGGCGCACGTGGCGGGTGTGCTGTCGCTTCCCGACGCGGCGGCCCTGGTGGCCGCGCGGGCCCGGTTGATGGGGGCGCTGCCCGTCGGTGGTGCGATGCTCGCCGTGCGGGCCACCGAGGCCGAGGTGGCCGCGTTGCTCGACGACCGGGTGGCCCTGGCCGCCGTGAACGGCCCCGCGTCGGTGGTCCTCTCCGGCGACGAGCATGCGGTGCTCGCGGCCGGGGAACAGCTCGCCGGCCAGGGCCGACAGATCCGCCGGCTGCGGGTCAGCCACGCGTTCCACTCCGCCCGGATGGACGCCATGCTGGACGACTTCCGGGTCGTCGCCGAGAAGGTCACCTGGCACCCGCCGACCGTGCCGCTGGTCTCCGACCGCACCGGCGAGCCGCTCACCGCCGCCCAGGCCACCGACCCGGGTTACTGGGTCGAACACGCCCGGGACACCGTCCGGTTCCACCGGGGCGTCGCCACCCTGGCCGCCGCGGGCACCGGGACGTTCCTGGAGATCGGCCCCGACGCGGCGCTCACCCCGATGGCCCGGGAGTGCCTGCCCGACCTGGAGGCGGCGGCGTTCGTGGCGACGGCCCGCCGGGACTCCTGCGAGGTGGCCGGCTTGCTCACCGCCGTCGCGGCGGTGGACCTGCGCGGCGGCGGAATGCGCTGGCCCGAACTCTTCGCCGGTACCGACGCCGTCCGGGTCGACCTGCCCACGTACGCCTTCGCACACGAGCGGTACTGGCCCGACCCGATCACCTTCGGCCTGCCTCCGGCGGACACCGGGGAGGACCGGGAGTTCTGGGCGGCCGCCGAGAGCGGGGACACCTCCGCGCTGGCGGCCGTGCTCGGGGTCGACGCCGACCGGGGGGAGGCGCTCCGGGCGGTGCTGCCCGCCCTGGCCGGATACCGGGACCGGCGTCGTCGCGTGTCCCGCGTGGACGCTCTGCGGTACCGCACCGGCTGGGTGCCCGTCGTGGCACCGTCCGGGCCGGCCCCGGCCGGGCGCTGCCTGGTGGTCGCGCCGGACGGTGCGCCGATCGGGCCGGTGCTGGCGGCGCTGCGCACCGAGGGGCTCTCCCCGGTGCCCGTGCCGGTCCGCCCCGGCGACGACCCGGGCGACGCGGTACGGGCGGCGCTCGGCGCGGACACCGACGCCCCGGCCCGGGTGCTGTCCCTGCTCGACGCGTACGACGACCGGTCGGACCCCGCAGTGCTGGCCGACACCGCAGTGCTGGCCGACACCGCCGGACTGGTCCGCGCCCTCGCCGATGCCGGGGCCGCCGTCCCGATGTGGTGCGTCACCCGTGGGGCGGTCGCCGTCGACGCGGATGATCCCGCGCCGCGCCCCGCCGGGGCGTCCGTCTGGGGCCTGGGCCGGGTGCTGGCGCTGGAGCAGCCCCGTCTCTGGGGCGGCCTGCTGGACCTGCCCGCTGCCGGCGACGAGGCGGACCTGGCCACGTTGGCGCGGGTCGTCGCAGGTGGTGGGGACGAGGACCAGGTCGCCGTCCGCTCCGGTGTGCTGCATGCCCGGCGACTGGAACACGTCCCGACCGGTCCGGCCGCCACGGGCGTGGCGTGGCGGCCCCGGGGTGCGGTGCTGGTGCACGGTGGCGCGGCGGTGCGCGGCCCACACGTGCTGCGCTGGCTCGCCGCCCGGGGCGCGACCCACCTGCTCCTCGCCGGGGCCCCGGTGTCGGCCGGGTTGACCGCCGAACTGTCCGCCGGTGGCGTCGACCTCACCACGGTCGCCGATCCCGCCGCGCTGCCGGCGGCACTGGACCGGCTCGACGCGGCCGGGACACCGGTGCGCACCGTGCTGCACCTCGTCGACTCCAGCGGACCCGGCGTCCCGGTCTCCGCCGTCACCCCGGCCGACCTCGCCACCGAGGTCGGCGAGCAGGTCGCCGCCGTGGCCGCCCTCGACGCCGCCTGCGTCGACCGGCCCTTCGACGAGTTCGTCGTCTTCACCTCGACCGCCGCCACCTGGGGAGGTGGCGGGGCGGCCGTCGCCGCCGCCACCGGTGCCGCGCTGGAGGCCCTGGCCGCCGGTCGCCGGGCCGCCGGCCGACCGGCCACCGTGGTGGCCTGGGCACCCTGGGTCGACGAGGTCACCGAGCCGGGCCAGCTGCGGCGGCGGGGCATCGTGCCGCTCGATCCGGAGCTGGCCGCCGACGCACTGCTGCGGACGGTCGAGGGACGCGACGACGCCGTCGCGGTGGCCGATGTCGACTGGCCCGCGTTCGTGCCGGCCTTCACCGCCGTGCGTCCGTCGCCGCTGCTGCGCGGCGTTCCGGAGGCGGCCGAGGTCGACGAGGCCGCCGGGCGGGTCACCGCGACGGCGACCGACCCGGCCCGTGCCCTGCGGGACCGGCTCGCCGGTGCCTCGGCCGCCGACCGGCACCGCATCCTGCTGGACCTGGTCCGGGCGCACGTGTCCACAGTGCTCGGGCACGCCTCGCCGGGCGCGATCGAGGCCGACCGGGATTTCCTCGAGCTGGGCTTCGACTCGCTGACCGCACTGGAACTGCGCGACGCCCTGCGCCAGGACACCGGGGCGGAACTCTCCGCCACCCTGCTCTTCGACCACTCCACCCCGGCCGAGCTGGCCCGTCACCTGCTCGGCCGGATCCTCGGCGACGCGGCCGGCGACGCGCCGGTCGAGGGGGCCACCGCGGAGGGCGCGGGCGGGATCCTCGGCGCGCTGTTCCGTGGGGCGAAAGCGCGCGAGGACGCCGCCGGGTACGCCGAACTGCTGGTGAAGCTCGCCCAGTTCCGCCCCAGTTTCACCGAGCCGGGACAGCTCACCCGTCCGGCCGGGATCGTGCGGCTCGCCGAGGGACCGGGCACCCCGGTCGTCTGCTGCTGCACCATGTCGCTGCTGTCCGGCGCCCACGAGTACGCCCGGTTCGCCGCCGGGCTGCGGGGCCGGCGCGACGTGTGGGCGCTGCCGAACCCGGGCTTCGGGGTCGGGGAGGAACTCCCCGTCGACCTCGACGCGCTGCTGCGGGTGCACGCCGACACCGTGCTACGCACCGTCGGCGACGGCCCGTTGGTGCTGGCCGGGCACTCCGGCGGCGCGATGGTGGCCAATGTGCTCGCCCGGGAGCTGGAGCGGCAGGGGCGGCCACCGGCCGCGGTGGTGCTGATGGACACCTATCCGGCCGACAGCGAGGTGCTCGGCGGCTGGACGAACCAGCTGCTCGACGGGATGGTCGAGCGGGACAGCGCGTACACCCCGATGGACGACCACCGGGCCACCGCCTGGGCCGGCTACCTCCCCCTCTTCCTGGGCTGGCGGCCGGCGCCGATGGAGTCGGCCACCCTGCTGGTCCGGGCCGGCGAGCCGCTGGGGGAGTGGTCCGGCGAGCCGGGCGGGTGGCGTTCCCGGTGGCCGTATCCGCACGAGGTGGCGGACGCGGCGGGCGACCACTTCACGATGGTCGGCGAGCGGGGTCCGGACCTCGGCGCGACCGTGCACGAATGGCTGGCCGGACGAGATCTCTGAGGCCGGCCGGGCACCGTGCCCCTGGCCTGCCCCTAGCACCCCCTATCGGAGCGAGAAGAACTGTCCCACCGGGACCCAGGACGGGAGCATGACGACGTGGACGACGCAGTAGTGGTCGAGGAGCTGGTCAAGAAGTACCGGCCCGACATGCCGCCGGCGGTGGACGGGCTGAGCTTCTCCGTCGCCGCGGGCGAGGTCTTCGGTCTGCTCGGGCCCAACGGCGCCGGCAAGACCACGACGATCGGCGTGCTGACGACGCGGGTCCGGGCCACCTCCGGCCGGGCCGTCGTGTGCGGCGCGGACGTGCTGGGCGCACCGGCGGTGGCGCGGAAGCTCCTGGCGGTCGTCCCGCAGCGGGTGAACCTGGACCGGTCGCTCAGCGTCCGGGAGAACCTGCTCTTCCATTCGGCGTACCACCGGATCCCCCGGTCGCAGCGGCTGCGCCGCGCCGACGAGCTGCTGGAGCAGATGGGGCTCGCCGAGCACGCCAAGTCCCGGACCGACTTCCTCTCCGGTGGCCTGGCGCAACGCACCATGATCGCCCGCGCGCTCATGCACGAGCCCCGGGTGCTCTTCCTCGACGAGCCCTCCGGCGGCCTCGACCCGCAGTCGCGGCTGTTCGTGCACGACCGGATCGCCGAGCTGAAGCGGGCCGGGGTCACCGTCGTGGTGACCACCCACGACATGGACGAGGCGGCGAAGCTCTGCGACCGGGTCGGCATCGTCGACCACGGGAAGCTGCTCACCCTCGGCACGCCGACCGCGCTGACCCGGACCCTGCCGGGCAGCAGCACGTTGACCCTGGTGGTCGCGGCCGGTGCCCCCGCCGAGGAGGTACAGGCCGCCCTGGACAACATCCCGGACGTCGAGCGGGTGGAGCGTGTGCGTCCCGGCGGCGCCCCGGCCGCTCCGGCCGGGGGCATGCCGATGCTGCCGGGCATGCCCCCGATGCCGACGCCGGCCCCGCAGGCCACCGCCGACCCGGACACCACGCTGTCGTTCCGCCTCTACACCTCGGGCGCACCGGCCAACGCCGTGCCGATGGCGCTGAAGATCCTCACCGACCTGAACTGCGCGGTAAGTGATCTCAGCATCGGCCAGCCCAGCCTGGAAGACGTGTTCATCCACCTGACCGGAAGGGAACTTCGGTGAGCGTCACCGCCCCCGTCACACCGTCCGCGCCGGCGTCGGCCACGACGCCCACGCCGGTGCGCTGGTCGGACCAGTTCGCCACCTTCCGGGCCGTGCTCTGGCGCGACCTCTTCGTCACCAGCCGGGGCGAGCTGGTCGGCTTCGTCGCCCAGGTTCTCATCCAGCCGCTGTTCATGCTGCTGATCTTCGGCAAGGTCCTCGGTGACCTCGGGTACGCCAGCGACAACTTCGCCAACGTGCTGCTGCCCGGCGTGGTCGCGCTGAACGCGTTCCTGATCGGCCTGGAGAACACCGCCCTGCCCATGGTGATGGACTTCTCGTTCACCCGGGAGATCGAGGACCGGCTGCTGGCCCCGATGGCGATCCCGCTGGTGGCCATCGAGAAGATCGTCTTCGGCGCGATCCGGGGTCTGATCGCCGGCCTGTTGCTCATCCCGATCGGGATGCTGATGCTCGACGTGAGCTGGCCGCTGTCGACGGTGCTGTCGGTGCTCGGCGTGCTGGTGATCGGTTCGCTTGTTGGTGCGGCCATGGGGCTGACCTTCGGCACCCTGGTCCCACCGAACATGATCCAGATCATGTTCACCGTGATCATGACGCCGTTGATGTTCACCGGCGCCACCCAGTTCCCGCTGCGCGCGCTCGACTCGATGCGCTGGTTCCAGGTGATCTGCGCGCTCAACCCGCTCACCTACGTCAGCGAGGCCACCCGGTCGCTTGTCGCCCCGCCCGGGGTCGAGTCGGTGCCGCTCTGGCTGGACCTGCTGGTCCTGACGGTGGTCTTCGTGTTCTTCACAGTCGTCGGCATCCGCGGCTTCATGCGCCGGGCGATGGACTAGGAGACGACGGTGACGACGTCCGACGAACGTCCGCTGCTGATCGTCAGCTCGGGCAGCGCAGGGCTGTTCAACCCGCTGCTCACCCTCGCCGGTGAGCTGAAGCGCCGGGGCGTCGGGCAGGTCCGGTTCGCCTGCACCGACGAGCGTCGGGCCGACATCGAGGCGCTGCCCGGCGAGGGTGACGTGCGGTTCCTGTCACTCGGTCCGGCCCGGCTCGAGATGCGCCCCGAGCACTGGGACGACGAGAAGCACAAGCGGATGTCCGCCGGGTCGCGGGTGGAGAACTTCGTCAGCTACGTCGACGCCTCGACCGACTACGACCACCTGCACCAGCTCTACGAGCGGTGCCGGGAACTGGTCGACCAGGTGGAACCGGCGCTGGCCGTGGTGGACTCGTTCGCCACCTACGGGATGGACGCGATGACCACCCGGGGTGTCCCGTACGTCATCAGCGTTTCGGTGCCGCCGTCGAACTTCCTGCAGGACAGCCTGCCGTCGGCGTACCCGACGCCACTGTCCGGCCTGCCGCTGCACATGAACCCGAGTCAGCGGGCCGCCAACGACCGCCACCGGGCGGCGCTGCTGAGCGCGTTGACCGAGCCGGAGCGGCTGGCCCGCAGCACCGCCGCCGCCGAGCACCGGCGGGCCGTCGGGATCAGCAACGCCGAGCTGAGCCCCACCCGGTACGCGGACGCCGCGGAGGCGGTGCTGGCCTACACGGTGTTCGGTCTGGAGTACCCGTTCGACACCGCCCCGGCGAACCTGCGCCTGGTCGGCTCGATGGTGCACCCGGACGTCACGCCGAGCCCGGACGGGACGCAGCTGCGGGACTGGCTCGACGCCCACCCGTCGGTGCTCTACATCGGATTCGGCACCATCATGCGGCCCTCGGCCGCCCAGGTGGCCGCACTGGTCGAGGTGGCCGCCCGGCTCGCGCCCGAGCACCACGTGCTCTGGAAGCTGCCGGCGCAACGGCAGCACCTCCTCCCGCCGGCCAGCGAGCTGCCCGCCAACCTCCGCGTCGAGTCGTGGCTGCCCTCGCAGGTCGAGGTGCTGGCCCACCCGAACGTGCGGGCGTTCTTCAACCACGCCGCCGCCAACGCGATCCACGAGGCGGCCTGGTTCGGGGTGCCGCAACTGGTGATGCCGTTCTGGCTCGACTGTCACGACGGTGCGGTCCGGGTCGTCGACGCCGGGATCGGGCTCGCCGCCGAGCAGGAGGACCCGCTGGACGTCGAGGACGTGGTCGCCAAGCTGCACCGGCTGTTGACCGACCCGGTCTTCCGGGAGCGCGCCGAGCTGTGGCGTGGGCGGCTGCGGCAGGCGGGCGGCGTCACCGCCGCCTCCGATCTGGTGCTGCGGCTGCGGGCCGGCGCGGCCGGCCGGACACCCGCCCCGGTCCCGGTCTGACCCGCACCCGGGTCGCGCGGTACGACACCCACGCGGGACGCGGGCGGAGGACCGCCGCTACCGTCCCGACGGACCCACGTCGGCGGGGCGCGCACCAGGCAGGACCCGGCGCGCGCCCCGCCGTGGGCGTCAGGACGCCGCCCCCTGCACCTCCTCGGCCAGCGGCTCCGCGTAGGCGACGAGCCGGGTCGGCAGGTCGGAGCGACGCTTCACGTCCAGCTTCCGATAGACCCGGGTGAGGTGCTGCTCGACCGTGCTCACCGTGATGAACAGCTTGCTGGAGATCTCCCGGTTGGTGTGGCCCTGGACGGCGAGCGCGGCCACCCGCCGCTCGGCCTCGCTCAGCCCGTCCTCCGACTCCGGCGTCTCGGCCGGCGGGTACCCCGGCAACCCACCCGGCTCGCGGCCGACCAGCCGTTGGGCCAGCACCGGCGCCCCGCAGTCCTGGGCGAGGTGGTACGCCCGGCGGACCAGCAGCCGGGCCTGCGCCCAGTCGCCCGCCCGCTGCAGTGTCTGACCGGTGTCGCCCAGCGCCCGGACCAGCTCCAGCCGGTCGCCGCAGTTCTGCAGCAGGTTGACCGCCTCGAAGAGCAGCTTGCGCCGGTGGTCCGGGGCGGCGGTGGTGGCGAGCAGTCGGAGCGTACGGCCGTGGGTCCGGTCGTCCACGCCGTGCGGCACACGTAGCTGCTCCTGGAGCAGTTGGTTGGCGTGCGCCTTGTTGCCCACGCTGAGCTGTACCCGGGCCAGCTCCAACCGCCAGGGGACCAGGCCGGCGACGTCGATGCCCCAGGTCCGCATCAGCTCCCCGCAGCGGAGCAGGTCGGCCGTTGCCGCGTGGGCGCGGCCCAGCGCCAGGTGGTGCCGGCCCCGCGCGGCCAGGTAGTGCACGCCCAGCGGGGTGTGGAACGCGCCGGGCGGCAGCGGCCGGGCCAGCCACTGGTCGGCCTCGCCGTGTCGGCCGGACTCCGTGGCACAGGCGATCAGGGTGGCCAGGGGGCCGGCCGCGGCCACTCCCCACGCCGGGACCGGCAGGTCCTCCAGGGCCGCGCGGGCGTGCTGCTCGGCGCCGGACAGGTCGCCCAGGCGCAGGGCTGCCTCGGCGCGCAGGGAGCGGATCACCGCCCGCCACACCGGGGTGTGCCGCACCGCCGGGCGGTCCAGCAGCGTGCCGCTCCAGACCGCCACCCGGTCCGAGCGGCCCGACCAGAGCAGCGCCAGCAACGGGGCGGTCAGCACGGGGAGGACGCCGTCGTCGGTGTGGTGCCGGTGCAGCAGCTGCTCGGCGGTGGCCACCGCGTCCTGCTCGGCGGCGGGCGTCAACGCCGAGCCGAGCACGGTCAGGGCGTGCAGTTGCAGGTGGCCGACGGCGGGCAGGACCGGCATCCGGCCCCCGGCGGCGACCGCCTCCCGTACCGCCGGGAGATGGTCGGGGTGGGAGAGGGAGAGCAGCAGCCGCATGGCCCCCAACCGGCTGGCGTCGGCCGGGTGGGCCTGGTCGTCGTCCGTGCCGCAGCCGACGATCGCCTCTGCGGCCTCCTCCGCCCGACCCTGCCAGAGCAGGTACGGCACGGCGGACAGGGTGGTGTCGGCGGGCCATCCGGCGTCGCGGGCCGTACGCACCAGCTGGGTGAGGTGTCCGTTGACCGTCAGCGGGTTGACCTGCCACCGGGCCTTGATCAGCATTGCCGTGGTGGTGGTGCGCTGCTGGTCGTCCACGTCGGCCCGGCTGACCAGCCGAAGGCAGGCGGCGGCCTCGTGCGGCCGTCCGGAGGCCAGGGCCTGTGCGGCGGCGTTCTGGAGCACCGGAACGGTCCAGGCGGCCTCGGCCCAGCCGGCGGCGACCAGGTGCTCGGCCACCGTACGCGGGTCGATGCCGTGTTCGTGCAGCACCTCGGCGGCGCGCTGGTGCGTCGCCCTGCGCTCCTCGGTGGACATGTCGCCCAGGATGGACCGGCGGATGCGCGGGTGACGTAGCTGGTCGCAGTTCATCAGACCGGAGGTGCGTAGCACCCGCACGGCCGGTACGACCGACTCGGACATGATGTCGAGCAGGTGGCCCAGCAGCTCTGTCGGTGCCGGCCGACTGAGTACCGCCAGTGCCTGGGCCACCCGCCGGAGCCCCGGCTCGTGCCGGTAGAGGCAACCGAGCACCGCCTGGTCGAACGCGTCGCCGAAGGCGGTGTCCGGGGCGGGATCCTCGTCGGACTCCTCGCGGGGCCGCTCGTCGATGAGTGCCCGGGTGAGCAACGGGTTGCCGCCGGTGATGCTCAGACAGCGCTCCGCGGTCTCCCGTACGGCGGCCTCGGTGCCCCCGCCGACCAGTTCGGCGATCGCCTCGACGGTCAGCAGCGGCAGGGTGATCCGGGTGAAGTGCGGCTGGCTGAACAGCTCGGCCCGGAAGTGCGGGTGTGGTGGGCGCAGCATCGTGGCCTCGGTGAGCACCACCACGATCGGGGCGTGCCGCAACCGGCGGGTGACGTACAGCAGGCAGTGCAGGGTCGCCGGGTCGGCGTGGTGAACGTCGTCGATGGTCAGCACCAGCGGTCCGGGCTCGGCGAGATCGAGCAGCGTGGTGAACAGCCCGTGCAGCACGGGTGCCCAGGCCCGGTTGCACGCCGACGACTCGTCCGTCGTGTTCAGGCTCGCCTCCAGCAGGGGGACGACGGATGGAGCCTCCCGCATCAGCTTCTCGACGCGGGCCGCGGCCTCCTGGCCCAGCCGCGCACTGTGGAACAGTTGTCCCAGCACCCCGAGGTGCAGTCCGCGTTCCGCCCGGGAACCTGCGGCACTGAGCACCCGTCCTCCGGCGGCAACCGCCCATTCACCGAACGACTCCAACACGCTCGTCTTGCCGCTGCCCACCGCGCCCGTCACGAGGGAGACATGGCCCCGTTGCTGCTCCTCGGACATCCGGAAGGCTTCCCGCAGCCGGGTGATCTGTTCCTCTCGCTGCACCAGCACCGTTCGCGTCAGCCTTTCTCATACCCGGCGCCGAGCGGGTCACTTCGCCCGGCACCGCCACCCCGAGGCTGACCACGGCCCCTGCCACGCGTACCCGTGCTTCGGGTAGGGGTGGAAGTGCGCGGGCCGTGTCGCCGGGTGGACCTGGATCCTGCCCTTCGGAACCCGCCACCGAGCGGCCGGAACCGGTTGCAGGGAGTCTGGCATCGGCATTGATGTGCGACAACGGGCGCGAGACCCCACCATTACGAGGGCTAACCTGTGGTCCGAATGGGCCGTTAGGGGTTGCGCTGCTGGCCGTGAGGAGCACCTCGGCGAGCCGAGTGAACAGCCGGGAACGCCAGGATGGACGGGCGGTATGACAGGACGGACGGGTGGTACGACAGGATGGACGGCCGACGTGACACTACGGACTGTCAGCGCGGCAGGCCGGACCACCAGTGATGACTATCCTACCCATGGTGCTATCCCCTCTTCGTGGCACACGCCTCGTCCGCACGGCCACCGACCGCCGAGGTCAGAGGGCGCCGACGGTCTGATGGTGCCGGGGGAGGGTCAGCGGTCGAGCCGGAGCCGGGCGGCCAGTTCGCTGCGCGAGTTGACGTCGAGCTTGCGGTAGATGCGGGTCAGTCGCTGCTCGATGGCGCTTACCGTGAGGTACATCTTCTCGGCGATCTCCCGGTTGGTGTACCCCTGCGCGGCCAGCGTGGCCACCCGGGACTCGGTGTCGTTGAGCCCGGTCAACAGGACGATCGCGTCGTCGTTGCGGTCGGCGCTGCCGTTGCGGCCGGCACGGGACGTGGGGCGCAGGACCGGAATGCCGCACTCGTCGGCGACGACCCGGGCGCACCGGGACACCTCACGCGCCTGTCGCAGGTCGCCCGCCTGCTGGTACGCATGACCCAGGTCGATGAGCGCATGGGCCAGTTCCACCCGGTCGCCGCACTGCCGCAGCAGTCGTACGGCGGCGCACAGGTGCCGGATACGGTCGGCGCCCTCCTCGACGCTGGCCAGCAACCGCAGTGCGGCCCCCCGGGGTCGCACCTGGTCCGGGCGCAGTCGGTCCAGCTCCTCCCGGACGAGCTTCTCGGCCTGCTGCCGGCGGCCCATGTGCCGCAGTGCGCGGGCCACCTCGGTCCGCCACGGGACGAGGGACGACAGGTCCAACCGCCACGAGGTCATCAGCTGACCGCAGAGCTGGAAGTCGGCCAGCGCGACCCCGGGGTTGCCCGTGGCCAGCGCGTGCAACCCGCGGGCGTGCAGGTAGTGCAGGCCGAACGGGGTCTCGAAGAGGGCCGGCGGGACCGGCGTCCGCAGGCAGGCGGCGGCCTCGTCCCACTCCTGGAGCGAGGTCAGCACCCGGAGCCGGATGGCGAGCGGCATGCCGATCATGACGCCCCACCCCTGGGGGGAGAGCCGGCTGAGGGCCACCTCGGTCAACTCCCGCGCCCGGCGGAGGTCACCGCTTCGGCCGGCGACGACACCGGCGAGGGCGGCGAGCAGCGCCCACGGGGTGTGGTGCCGGCCGGTGGCGCTGCGGTCCAATCGCTCGCACCAGTCACCGGCGATATCGAGCCGGTCGGCGTAGATCAGCGCGATCACCGCGCAGACGGCGTTCCAGAAGCTCGTCTCGTCGTCCAGGCGGAGCGCGCCGAGCATGTGGGGGGCGTCCTCGGCCGCGCTGGCGTTCCCCCGCTCCAGCACCGCGCCGAGCAGGGTGACCCCCCGAAGCTGCCGCTTGACTCGGGCGAGGGTCAGCGGGTCCCGGCCCGCCGAGTGGGCGGTCGGGCTGCCGACCGGAGCCCCCGGGTAGAGGGTCGCCATCCAGCTCTTCAGGACGATCAGGTCGGTCGCGGACTGCGGGTCGTTGCGATCGGTCCGTTCTCCCAGGTGGCGGATGAGTTCGAGCGCCTTGTCGATCTGCCCGTGCCAGAGCAGGTACTGGAAGGGACCCGCGGCCTGCCGGGTGCTGAGGTGCCCCGCCTGGACGGCGGTGGCGACGCCGAGCAGGTGGGGGACGGCGGCCTGCGGGTCGAGCCGCCACTCCGCGCGGGCCAGGGCGGAACGGATCCGCGCCCGTACGCACTCGTCGACGGCGTCCCGGTTGGCCCGCCGCAGGTACTGTCGGGCCGCGTCGACGTCACCGTCGGCGAGTGCCTGTTCTCCGGCGTCCAGCAGCACCTGGAGCATCCACGGCTGGTCCAGATCGTCGGTCTTGAGCAGGTGCGGGGCGATCCGCGCGGGTGGCGCGCCGTCGTCGTGCAGCAGACAGGCGGTGGCCCGTCGCAACCGGCCACGCTCCTCGACCGTCATGCTGTCCAGCACCGCCCGGCCGACCGCCGGGTGCCGGAGCCCCTCCTCGGTGACCAGGCCCGCGCTGGCCGACGCGTCCACCGCGTGGACGTCCAGTTCACCGGGGAGGTCGAGGAGTCGGGGCGCCAGCGGGCTGTGCGCCGACCCGCCGGTCACCGCGAGCACCCGGGCGGTCTTCAGGACGAGGTGCTCGCACCGGTAGAGGCAACTGAGCACGGCCTCGCGGAACGCCTCCCCGGTCGCAGGCCGGTCGCCCTGGCCGCCGGTGAGGTGGTCGTCGGCCAGGGCGTGCACCAGCAGGGGGTTGCCGCCGCTGATCCGGTACGCCTCGTCGACTGTCGCGCGGCCCACCGGGACGCCGAGGCGGTCGGCCAGCACCCGGTAGGTCCCGTCGGGGGAGAGCATGGGCAGTCGTACCCGGTGCGACCGCGCCGGCTGCACCAACTCGGCGTGGATGGTGGGGTGGCACGGTCGGGTCCGGTGCGCCTCGGTGAGGACGATCAGCACGGACAGGCCGGTCACGCGCCGGGCCAGGTAGTCCAGGCAGCGCAACGAGGGCCCGTCGGCGTGGTGGACGTCGTCGACCGCGATGACCAGGGGATCCTTCTCGGCGATCGTCAGTAGCTCGCCGCCGATCGCGGCGGTGAGCGGGGCGAGGGCCTCCCCGCCGTCGTCGTGCGGCTCGGACCAGGCGAGGGTGCCCCGGTCCAGCAGCCGTCCGAGCCGGTCCCGACCGCTCTCGTCCAGGGCCGCCTGCCGCACGAGCTGACGGATGATCTCCAGGGGCACGGTGCGTTCGCTGCGCGAGGCGCTCGCGACCAGGACGCTGACGCCGGCCTCGGCGCAGCGCCGGGCGAACGCCTGCAACAGGCTGGTCTTGCCGACGCCGACCGGCCCGGTCACCACCGTCACCGGTCCCGACGTGGTCGACGACTCGTCGGCCCGGAGCAGGTCGTCGAGCTGATGCGTCAGGATGTCGAGCTGCCGATCCCGCTCGATCAGCGTCATCGGGCCGGTCCCTTGGCGGGTGCCGGTGACCGAGGTCGCCTGGTTGTCCATCCGCTGTGGTCTCCCATGTCACTCAACGAAGTCAGAGACCCACAAATCCTTGACAATTATGCTGCGGAGGTCGATGGCGTTCGTGCGGCTTGTGACCGGTGCATTCCATAATTCGGAGGCTGCTCCGCCGTGCCCCCGGCCATCGATCTCAGTGCATAGTGTGGAGTATGGCAGTCCGGCAATTGAGCGGCAAGTCAAACGATGTGAAGGATCGACAAAGCTACGCTGTCGCGCCACTGGCCGGACGGAGCTTCGTTCGATCGGCAGCGTAACGTCATAGTGGCGATTCGGAGCGTGACATCGAACATCCTCTCCCGGTTTGGGTCGGGGCGCTTTGCAGGCTACCTGCCAATCTGTATTCAGGGAACCGGCATTGCGTTCGTGAACGTGCCCGTCGACCTCGACGGTGGGAGCGCTTCCGGTCGGCGGCGGCGTCCGGCCCGTCGGCGCCTGCCCGGTGTCGACGGAGCGTGGTGGCGCGCTCCACGTGGACGCGGTCTCGCCCCGACGGTGGGTTGTCGGCTGATATGGGGTCGTTCGTGGCGTTCTGGCGACCCGCCCTGCGTGGTGGCGCGGGGTCCTGTGTCATCCGGGTGCTGTGCCGCTCACCCGACGGCGATGGGCGGTTCGACGTGGACGACCCGGGCGGCGGGCGGGGGCCGGTCCCGCCCGGGTGTGTCGGTCCGTGCGACGTCGGGGTCTCTCCGTCGGATCGACCCCCGTCGCATGTCGGCATCCGCGGTAGGTTCCGCCGCCCGGTTCCGGCCCCTTTGATGCCTTTCTGGAATCTATCGGTTCGCCCCATGCCGTGAACTGTCCGCTGAATCAGCGAGCCAATCAGGAGAGCCGGAATCCGCGATCAGTGCCGGTTGGTGTTCGCCCGGTGTCGTGGATTCCGGGCCGTCGGTGGGCGCGGTTGCGCGCCACGGTTCCGCCGACCCGTCCGAACTGTCGCTCAGGCTCCGGTCGAATCGGGGAACTATTGGGGGAGATAGGCGCACATCCGTACGATCATCCGACTCCGCCGTCCTCGCCCGGCCGCAGTCGGATTACGATCGATGGTCGCCGATCGCCATCCGACCGTCACAGGCGGGACGGTTGCCGCCCGTGGCCTCGCCGTCCTGCGTACCGTCCCGTCCCGGCACGGACCGGCGACGAAGCTAGGGGTTGTCCGCGACCCTGGCGCAGCCTAATTTCGGGGCATCGCTCCGATCGGGAGATGACCGGACACCGAGGCCCCCGCCCACCCGGAGTACGAAGGGTTCCTGGCGCGATGCTCCAGCCACTGCCGAGACCCGTCGACGCGGCCGACAGGGGATAGCTCGGATGACTCTGCTGCCGGCGCTCCGCGGGTCCGGCGTCGACCGGGCCGACGCGCTCCGGGTCGGCGGCAGGACGCTTTCCAGCGAGGACCTCCAGGGCTGCGCCAACGCCGTCGCCGACCGGATCCGGGGGGCCCGGGCGGTGGCGGTCGAGGCCACCCCGAGCATCGAGACGATGGTCGGCATGGTGGGAGCCCTTCAGGCGGGCGTTCCGCTGGTGCCGGTGCCGCCACTGGCCACGGCGACGGAACGTCGCCGAATCCTGCGCGAGTCCGGCGCGAACCTCTTCCTCGGTGCCACCTCCACCGCCACTGCCGACGGCACGGCCGTCCCCGTCGTCCCCGTCGACCTGCGGCAGCGGTCCTGGGCCGCCCAGCCCGAGGCGGAACCCACCACCGACGCGGTCATCCTCTACACCGGCGGTGCCGGCGGGACGTCCCGAGGCGTCCGCATCTCCCGCCGGGCGATCGCGGCCGAGCTGGACCTGCTCGCGGACGCCTGGCGGTGGAGCCCCGACGACATCCTCGTCCAGGAGGCACCGCTCTTCCGGGCCTACGGCCTCGTCGCCGGCCTGTTCGGGGCGCTGCGGGTGGGTAGTCGCCTCGTCCACTCCGACGGACTCCCGGCCACCGGTCCGGTCGGCACCATCTACCTGGCCGTACCCGGCCAGTGGGCCCGCATCGCCCGGGATGTCGGGTGTGCCCGCACCCTGTCCGGGGCGCGGATCCTGATCTCCGGCGACGCGCCGCTGGCGCCGGCGGTGAGCGAGCGGATCCGGTTGCTCACCTCGCACTCCCTCATCCAGGGCTACGGCACCACCGAGACCCTCATCGTGGTGACCGGCCGCGCCGGCGCACCGGGAACCGCCGGCACCGCCGGGAACCCCCTGCCCGGCGTGCAGACCCGCCTGCTCGGCCGGGACGGGCAGGCGGTGCCCGCCGACGGTGAGTCCGCCGGGGAGCTGAGCATCCGCGGGCCGACCCTGTTCAGCGGCTACGTCTGCCGAACGGATCAGGGGACCCCCTCGGGCGGGTGGCACGCCACCGGAGACCTGGCCACCGTCGGCCCGGACGGCTGCCACCAGATCATCGGTCGGCGCCGGGTCGACGTGGTGCACTGCCGCGACCGACCGGTACCCGCCCGGCAGGTCGAGGAGGTCCTGCTCAGCCACCCCGGGGTCCACGATGCCGCCGTGGTGGGCACGCCGCACCGCGCCCTCGGGGATGAGATCGTCGCGTACGTCGTGGCGGCGGACGGACTCACCGCGCAGATGCTCATCGACCACGTCGGACGGATGCTGTCGGCCGTGCACCGGCCCCGGCGCGTGCACTTCCTCACCGAGTTGCCCCGCAGCGCCCAGGGTCGGGTCAGGAAGTGCCTGCTGATCGCGGCAGGGTGAGGGGGCCGGAGGAGCCGCCGGCCTGAGCTCCGGGTCCGGCCCCGGTGGAGCCCGGGCGTCCCCATCTGGCCGGCCGGGGTGGTCGGCAGCATGACCCACTGTGACGGCTACCGGTGCGCAGCCCTCGCCCCCGCGACCTCGGTCGTCTCCGTCGGGGTCGACGCCGAACCGCACGCGGCGCTGCCTGACGGCGTGCTCGACGCGATCGCGCTGCCCACCGAGCGGGCGCGTACGGCAGCGCTGCGCGCCACCGACCCGACGGTGTGCTGGGACCGCCTGCTGTTCAGCGCGAAGGAGTCGGTCTACAAGGCATGGTTCCCGCTGACCGGCCGCTGGTTGGACTTCTCCGAGGACATCGTGGTCGAACCGGACGGGACGTTCGCGGCCCGACTGCTCGTGCCCGGGCCGGTGCTGGACGGCACGGAGGTGACCACCTTCCCCGGCCGGTTCCTGGTCGAGGACGGACTGATCCTCACCACCGTCACCCTCCCGACCCGGTTTCGCCCGGGTCGGGAGGGTGCCGGGCCCCTCCTCGTCACCAGACGGCAGGAGGGGCCCGGGTAGCCACCACGGCGGGTGTCAGGCGTCGGTGAGCAGGTTGTTCCGCACCGTGCCCACCGCGTTGCGGGAGAGGTCGTCGACCAGCCGGGGGCACAGCTCCACCCAGGACACCGACCGGTCGTCGACGCGGAGCGCGTCCGGCCGCTCGTCGGTGGACTAGGACAGCCAGCTCGGCAGCGGCACGATGGCGCTCCTTCCGCGCGGGCCACCCGGTGGCGTGCCGCCGGCCGGTGGCGGCGCCGGCCCCGGTACGGTCGGTGGGCGGTCGGGAGGCCCCTACGCGTCCGGCCGGAGCCCCGACCGTGGTCGGGCCGCCCGGGGTCGGCCACCCCCATCGATCGGTCCGGGCGTCGTCGTGCCGTCGTGGTGGAGGAGGTGGGACCGGTGTCCGGTTCCGGGGGTCCGGTGGGGGCGGTGGGAGGGACGGTCGTCCCCGACGGGGTCCGCGCGGTCGTGCTCGACCTCGACGGTGTGCTCGTCGACAGTCTCGCCGTGGCCCGTGCGGCGTTCACCCTCGCCTACCGCGAGGTGGTCGGCGAGGGCGTCGTCCCGGTCGACGAGTACTGTCGCCACCCTGGTCGCTACCTGCCGGAGGTGCTGCGGCTGATGGGCCTGCCGGCGGCGATGGCGGAGCCGTTCGCGCGCGAGAGCAACCGCCTGGCGCACCTGGTCACACCGGTGCCCGGCGTGCCGGAACTCCTCCGCGAGCTGCGCGGGCACGGCATCGGCCTGGCCGTGGCGACCGGCCGCAGCGGGGAACGGGCCCGCTTCGTGCTGGACCGGGTCGGTCTGCTGCCCCTGGTCGACCACGTGGTCGGCGCGGACGAGGTGCCCCGGCCCAAGCCCGCCCCGGACATCGTCCGCCGGGCCCTCGACCTGCTGGACGTGCCACCCGGACGCGCGCTGATGGTCGGTGACGCGCCGGCCGACCTGGCCAGCGCCCGGAGCGCCGGAGTGGTCGCGGTGGCCGCCCTCTGGGGCGAGTCGGACGCGGAGACCCTCCGGGCCGCTGCCCCGGACGTCACTGTGACCCGGATCGGGGAGTTGGCCGCCCTCTGCCTCGGCGGCTGACCGGACAGGACGGACACTCCGCGTGAACCCGTAGAACCCCTGACGGGCCGGTGGTTCCGGGTCTACACCCCGATCCGTCCCCCGACGGGTTGATCACCGCCGCGGTTACCCGGATGATGGGCGGTGTCGGCCCCCGGGTCGATTCCGGACCGTTCCACTCACCGACGCCGACATTCCGAGGGTCCCGCCCTCACCACGGCAGCCGCACGTGACGGAGGACCACCCATGCCGGTCATCGAAGTCGAGCACCTGCACAAACGGTACGGCGACAAGGTCGCTGTCGAGGACGTCTCCCTCACTGTGGAGCAGGGCGAGATATTCGGCGTGGTCGGCCCGAACGGTGCCGGGAAGACCACCACCGTCGAGTGCGTGCAGGGACTGCGCCGGGCCGACGGCGGCCGGATCCGGGTGCTCGGTCTCGACCCGGTGCGGGACCGCACGGAGGTGCGCCAGCGGGTCGGTGCCCAGTTGCAGGAGAGTCAACTCCCCGACAAGCTGCGCGTACGCGAGGCCCTGGATCTGTACCGGTCCTTCTACCGCAACCGGGCCGACATCGACCAACTCCTGGCCGACCTCGGGCTGACCGGTCAGCGCGACACCGCCTTCCACAAGCTGTCCGGCGGCCAGAAGCAGCGGCTTTCGGTGGCCCTGGCGCTGGTCGGGCGACCGGAGATCGCGATCCTGGACGAGCTGACCACCGGGCTCGACCCGCAGGGCCGGCGGGACACCTGGAACCTGGTCGAACGGATCCGCGACAGTGGTGTGACGGTCATGCTGGTCACGCACTTCATGGAGGAGGCGGAGCGGCTCTGCGACCGGCTCGCCGTGATCGACGGTGGTCGGGTCGTCGCCATCGACACCCCGTCCGGTCTGCTCGCCCGCGTCGGCTCGGCCCACCAGGTGCACTTCCGGCCGCTCGACCCGCTCGACGAGGCGGTGCTCGACACGCTGCCCGAGGTGACCGGCGTGCGTCGCAGCGGCGACGAGGTGACCGTGGCCGGTCCCGAAGGCGTGGCCCAGGCGGTGCTCTCCGCGCTGGCCGACCGGAGGGTCCGCTACAGCGGGCTGCGTGTGGAGCAGCCCACCCTGGACGACGCCTTCGTCTCCCTGACCGGTCGTGCCGGCCAGACCGGTGCCCCCCAGACGATCGACGAGAGGTCATCGTGAACGCCCTGTCCAAGCTCGTCGCGGTCGAGGCCAAGCTGTTCCTGCGTGAGCCGGTGTCGTTGTTCTTCGTCTTCGCCCTGCCGCTGGGACTGATGCTCGTGTTCGGGCTCCCCTCGCGCGGGGCGACGCAGGGGAGCACCGGTCAGCACGGCGAGCTGACGTTCCTGCCGGCCCTCGCGCTCTCCCTCACCATCGGGATGCTCGCCCTGTTCACCCTGCCGATGGCGTTGGGCATCTACCGGGAACGGCGGGTGCTGCGCCGGCTCGCCACCACGCCGGTCAACCCCGCCCTGCTGCTCGTCGCGCAGGTGGTGGTCAACCTGGCCATGGGTGTCGCCGGTGCGGTGGTGACCGCCATCGGCGTCCGCTTCCTGCTGGACCAGCCGGCCCCGGCCAACGTGCCGGGCTTCGTGCTGGCCTTCCTTCTCGGGGTGGCCTGCCTGTTCGGGCTGGGTCTGCTCATCGCCGCGCTCGCCCCCTCGGCCCGGTCGGCCCAGTCCATCGGGCCGACGCTCTTCTTCCCGTTGCTCTTCCTCGCCGGGGCCTGGCTGCCGCGCGACCAGATGCCGACAGTGCTGGCGAGGATCGGGGACTACTCGCCGCTCGGGGCCACCGTGGACACCATCGCGGCGGCCTGGGCGGGGGACGCTCCGGCCGTACCGCAGCTGATGGCCCTGGCGGTCACCGCCGTGGTCGGCTGCCTACTGGCGGTCCGTTTCTTCCGCTGGGAGTGAGGTTGCGCGGGCGCGCCGTCCGTCGGGCTCGCCGGTGGCCGGCGCGGCCCCGCCACACCGGTGAAACCACGCTAGGGGGCGGCTAAGGGTTCTCGTCACAGTGTGACCTGGATTACGTTCGTGGCGGACGAGAGGCCGTCTCACCTGCGGCGGAACCACTGGTCCCGCCGCTTGCGTCTCCGGTGTCACGGGACGCGACGGCCCTCCCGTCGGCACCGGCGCCGCGGCAAGGACCGGCGCATGGCGAGGCGGAACGACGAGCGACGGAGGTCGTGCGATGACAGGTTCTTTCGATCCCGCCCCGACAGTCCGGACGGCGGATCCCTTCGTCGACGATGACGACCGGATCGCCCCCTCAGCCCCGGTAGGGACCGACATCAGCCGGGAGGCCGGCGGGATCGTCGACGCGGTCCTGGAGGGTGGGCCCACCACCCTGCCGGCCGAACTGCGCAGCCACCGGGTCCCCCTGGTGGAGCACAAGATCAAGCTACCTCACTACGGAGGGTACGAGCACTTCGAGCGGGACACCACAGGCGTCGTCGACGGCACGCCCGTGGTCTTCCAGTGGAGCGGCCGTACCCGGATCGCCGAGTAGCCGCGACCGGTCCCGGATCCGGTGTCCGGCGCGGGCCGGCACGACGCCCGGCTCCGGCACCGGGTCCGTACCCGTGACGCCCAGCTCTCCGACGTGGCGTGGCAGGTCGTCACGTCGGGCGGGACCCCTCAGGGGTGCGACCGGCGGTCACCTGCCGAAGGTCCGGGTCAGTGCTCCGGTGCTGCGCCGGTGCCGCCAGTACAGGTCCCGCCGGGCGCCCTTGGGGAAACCGGGCTGCCACGGCTTCACCGGTCCGGCCATGTGGAGCACGGCCGAGTCGCTGAGTTTGCCGCCGTACTCCGGCTCCAGCCGCCAGGCCATCAGGTCGTTCCACCGGTGGGACATCCGCAGCCAGTTGCCGTAGGTGGCGTAGTTGAGGGCGTCCTGGTCCGGGTATCGCGACTCGTGTGCGTGGCGGATGAGGTAGGCCAACGCCTTCTCGGACGCCTCGCATTCCTTCCACCGGCCGACGTCGATCAGCAGCACCCCGGAGTTGAAGTAGGACCCCCGTGGGTCGAGGTGCTCGTACGACGACAGGCCCGGGATGCCCCCCATGTCGTACAGCCGGCGGTTGAACGGGTCGCGGACCGCGCCGAGCGGGACGCCACCCATGTCCACCTCGAACAGCGGCTGGAGGCTGTTCGTGCACAGGGTGTCGCAGTCGAGGTAGAGCACCCGCTCCACGTCCGGCGGGAGCGCGGCGGGCACCAGCAGGCGCAGGTACATCGCCGGGGAGAGGTACGCCATCAAGGGGTCCTTCCCCTTGGGCAGGTCGACAGTGGAGGTGTCCACCTTCAGGTACTCGACGCAGGCGTGTGGACCCGCCGCCTTGACGAGAGCGGCCCGGGAGGAGGTCGACACGTCGTCCGCCGCGATGAGCCAGTACCTGAGCGGCTCGCCCGGGTTCGACTCGGCGACCGTCGACATGACGACTGCGGCGTGTGCCGCGTACGCGGCGTCGAAGGTCAGGGTGAGGTCCACGGGCGCTCTCCTCCGCATAGCTTGCGGTAAACCCGGAGAAAATAGCCCGGAAATTGCGAAACAGGCAAGGGCTTGGCCATTCAATTAGGGGTTGAAAAGTGGACCCCAGAAAGAACCCTTCAATTCGATCCCGCGGCTGGACAACGCGGCGTCGGCTGTGCGGTGGCGCTCGCGCGACTGCTCCTGGCGGTCGGCTGGACGGTCGTGGCCACCAGTGGCCGTACCGAGAGTGTCGTCGGTGCCACCGGGCGACCAGCCCGGCGGGCCGCTCGCCCTTGGACGGTACGGCAGGTTCATCCGCCGTGGGGGTTTCGGGGTGCGGATTCCCGACCCGGTGACGGAATACGTCCGGAAAGCCATTCCGGCAGATGCGGACGGCCGGTTCGTTCGAGGGTCCGGGGCTTGGACTCGGGTGGCGATCCAGGACGGAAGAGCACCTAGGCGGGAGGCGGCGCTGTCGATTCCCGGATCCGCAGTGACGGGCTGATGACGATCCGGTGGGTGGGGCGGCCGGGGTCGACGAGCCGGTCGGCGACGAGCCGCACGGCGGCCCGTCCGATCGAGCGTCGAGGCGGTCGGACGGCGGTCAGCGGCGGGCTGAAGAGCCCGGCGACCTCGTCGTCGTACGCCACGATGGAGAGGTCGCCGGGAACGGAGAGCTGCCGCTCCTCGCAGTGCTGCACCAGGGCGACGGCTTCGGCGTCGGCGTGCACCAGCAGAGCCGTCGTCCCGGTCGCCTGGCACCTGTCGAGGACGTCGTTGAGTACGGTGTCCCGCTCCGGTGAGCGTGCGTCGGGCACCACGGCCACCACTGTCGCGTCCGAGTCGAGGCCGCACTCGGTCGTGGCGTCGCGCCAGCCGCGCCGGATGTGCTGGCTGGTGGGGCTGTTGGCGTCGAGCACCAGACCGACCTTGCGGTGTCCGAGCGAGGTCAGGTGGCGTACCGCCATGGCCGCACCGAGTGCGTGGTCGGTGACCACCGACTCCATGACCGCGTGGTGGCTGCCTACCGTGGCAGTGCGTTCCAGCAGCACGACCGGGACGCCGACCTGGGCGAGCCACTCGATGGTGCGCTCGGCGCTCGGCGCGTCCATGCTCGGCGCGATGATGAGCGCGTCGACGCCCATCCGCTCCACGAGACGGGCCAGTTGCGGCTGGTCGTCCTCGGTGTCGTAGGAGGAGCCGCGCAGGACCACGCGCATGTCGAGCTCGCGGGCTGCTCCCTCGACGCCGCGAGCCACGTCCGGCCAGTAGTAGTCCAACGAGGGCACGAGCATGCCGAGGGCGCGTCCGACCAGCGGGTCCAGGCCGGCGACCGGTGCCTCGTCTGCTGCCGCGGCGTCGTCCGGCAGGATCAGGGCGACCCCACCGTGGACGCGGCGAACCAGACCCTCGGCGGCCAGGTCTGCAACGTCACGCCGGATGGTGACCGGCGCGGCGCCCAGCACGTGGGACAGGTCGGAGATGCGCATCGCGCCGTCCCGTTGCAGGGCGGCCAACAGTTGCTGGCGGCGGGCGACCTGAAGCGGCCCTCGGGATCCCTCCGCCGTGGCGACGACAGGACTGTCCTTGGTCATGGGGGACCTCCGGGGAACGCTTGGTGCGGCGTGAGTTTCTTGCCGGGTGCGGACGGGTTCGCCGGCCGGCCGGCGACGAGCGGGTGGATGTGGGGCGGTGAGGTCGCCTGGTCCGGGTCGAGGTCCCCGCCGTCGTCGTACGGCGACGCGAGCACCCGTGCCGGTAGTGCGAGCACCCGTGCCGGTAGTTCCGTGTCGTGATCGCGCCACGCCGCAGCCAGCGGGTCCGCGAAGCGGTCTGCGGCGGTCATGACCCCTCGGACGGTAGAGCGACTGTGAGCGATTGTGATCGTATCAGAGCACTTGGTCGGTCGGCGTAGCGTTCTGTGCTCTCCCGATCGATTGTGTCCGTACGGGTTTGAGAAGAGCATTGACTTGCTCTGATGTGAGCGTTTTACTTCGGAAACCCGGCGGATGTCCGTACGTCACATTCATGGGCAACGCACCGCTCGCCACCTTCCACGGAGACGGCTTGATGCGACAGGACCTCGGATGACGTCCGGACCGGCCGGCCGGCTGGCACCGGGAGCGAACCCCGCTGCCCCCACCGCCGCGACCTGGCACCGGGACGACTGGCTGGCCCTCGCCGACCGGATGCTCGCCGCCGTCCGGCCGTTCGCGTCGCCCGGCCACGCCCTCGTCACCCTTCCCGGGCCGGAGGGCGGTTACGGGCGGGCCGTCGACGGCCTGGAGGGGTTCGCTCGCACCTTCCTGCTGGCCGGCTTCCGCATCGCGGGCGCCCAGGGAGTGGGCGTGGACGAGCTCGTGGACCGGTACGCGACCGGCATCGCCGCCGGCACCGACCCGAGCTCTCCGGACCGCTGGGTGCGCTTGGACGAGCACCCCCAGGCGAAGGTGGAGGCCGCCTCGATCGCCCTGGTCCTGGACCTGACCCGGCCGTGGCTCTGGGACCGGTTGCCGTCCGCGGTGCGGGAGCGGGTGGTGGACTATCTGCGCCCGGCTGTCGGCGACGACACGTACCCACGGATCAACTGGGTCTGGTTCCGGCTGGTCGTACAGACGTTCCTGCGTTCGGTCGGCGGGCCGCACTCGCTCGACGAGATGGCCGAGGACCTGCGCACGCACGACGGTTTCGCCCGCGGGGACGGCTGGATGTCCGACGGTCCGGACCGCGCCTACGACCACTATGTGGGTTGGGCCCTGCACCTGTACCCGACGCTCTGGGCGCGTATGGCCGGCGCCGCGGACCTGGCCGAGCAGCGCCGCGAACGTGACCTGGCCGGCCTCGACCGTTTCCTGAGTGACGCGGTCGCGCTCGTGGGCGCCGACGGATCACCGTTGATCCAGGGACGAAGCCTGATCTACCGCTTCGCCGCGGCGGCGCCGTTCTGGGTCGGGGCCATCGCCGGCGTGTCCTCGGTCAGCCTCGGCCAGTTGCGGCGCGCGGCCACCCGCATCGTGCGCCACTTCGTCACCCACGGCGCCGTGGACGAACGCGGCCTACTCACCCTCGGCTGGCACGGGCCGTGGCCGCGACTGGCGCAGTCGTACTCCGGGCCGGGCTCACCGTACTGGGCCAGCAAAGGTCTGCTCGGCATCGCGCTCCCCGCCGACCATCCGGTCTGGACGACCCCCGAGGAGCCGCTGCCGGTCGAGGAGCGGGACACGGTGCGGGCGATACGGGCGCCCGGCTGGCTGGTCTCCGGCACCCGCGCCGACGGGGTCGTCCGCGTCGTCAACCACGGCACCGACCACGCCGTCGAGGGTGCCACCGTCGCAGACTCCCCGCTCTACGCCCGGCTGGGCTACTCCACCGCCACCAGCCCGGTCCTCGACGCCAGCGGCTGGGTCAGTCCGCTCGACCAGTCCGTCACCCTCGTCGACGACGCGGGTCGGGTCACCCACCGCGCCGGCATGCGCCTGTTGACCGTGCACGTCGACACCGACGGCGTGGGAGTGGCCGGATCACGTGCCCTCGTCCACTGGGTCGACCCGGATCCCGGTCAGCGTGATCACGGCGGCGGCCGCCTGGGCCGGTCCCGCCCGGCCGGGCACCTCACTGTGTACTCGCTGGTCCGCGGCCCCTGGGAGCTCCGGCTGACCCGCGTCGACGACCTCGCCGACGGTGTCGAGGCGGCTGCGCTGCGGCTACGGATCGGCGGCTGGGCCGTTGCCGGGGACGCGACGGTGACCCTGGGCGACCGGGTGGCGGCCGTGACCGGGGCCGGCCTGACCAGCACGCTCGACAGCGTTCACGGCGGCGGAACGGCCGGTGCCACCGCCGTTGCGCACGGCGGGCCGCTGGCCGGCGACCCGGTGGTGCCCTGGCTGGACCACCCCGTCCGGCCGGGCACATGGGTCGTCGCCCTCATCGAGCTGTCCACGGTGCCGGCAGCCACGGCCGGGCAGGCATGCCGGGTCGTGGCCGACGAGGACGTCGACGGCCTCCACCTGGCAGTCGACTGGCCCGACGGGATCCGCACGTCGACCCGGCTGGACACCGAGCATGCCGGGCCCACCCGGCCTGGTAGCAGTACGGGCCCCGCTGGGCCCCTGACCTGAAGGAGAAAGGGATGAAGCGCGCGATACCTGCCGTCATCAGCGCCGCGGCGGCCCTGACGCTTGTTCTCGCCGGTTGTGGCGGCGGAGACGAGCCAGTCGACCCCGACGCCCCCGTGACGATCACCCTGGCCGGCTGGAGCCTGGCGTCCACGCCCGAGTTCAAGACGCTCGCCGACGGCTTCAAGGCGACCCACCCGAACGTGACGGTGGAGCTCAAGGAGTACGCCCCGGGCAACGACTACGACACCCAGATGATCACTGACCTGGCCGCCGGCACCGCTCCGGACGTCTACGTGATGAAGAACCTCAGGAACTTCTACACGTACCAGAGCGGCGGTCAGCTGCTCGACGTCTCCGACGCCACCTCCGGTCTCGGCTCGGGCCCGGCGCTCGCGTCGTTCCAGGTGGACGGCAAGGCGTACGCGGTGCCGTACCGGCAGGACTCGTGGGTGCTGTTCTACAACAAGGACCTGTTCGCGAAGGCGAAGGTGGCGCCGCCGGACGGCAGTTGGACCTGGGACGACTACACCGACGCGACGAAGCGGCTGCACACCGGGCTGAAGGCGGCCGGCTCGAACGCGACAGGCGCGTACCAGCACACCTTCCAGTCGACGGTGCAGGGTTTCGCGCTCGCCCAGACCCCCGGCGCGGATCTGCTCTCCGGGGACTTCGGCTACCTGAAGCCGTACTACGAGCGGTCGCTGGACCTGCAGGCGGCCGGCGCGCAGCCGACCTTCGGCACCGCGAAGACCAACAAGCTCACCTACCAGGCGCAGTTCGGCAAGCAGCAGTCGGCGATGCTGCCGATGGGCACCTGGTACGTGGCCACGCTGCTCAACCAGCGCAAGAGCGGTGACGCCGACACGTTCCAGTGGGGGATCGCCCCGGCGCCGCAGTTCGACAAGTCCACCACCGGCACCTCCGCCACCCCCGTCACCTTCGGCGACCCGACCGGCCTGGGGATCAACCCGAAGATCAGTAAGTCGAAGGTCGCCGCGGCCAAGGCCTTCCTCCAGTACGCGGCCGGCCCGGATGCCGGCAAGGCGCTGGCCGGGATCGGCATCACCCCGGCCCAGGTCACCGACGCGGTCACCGCGACGCTGTTCGGGCTGGACGGCGTGCCGCAGGACGAACTGTCGAAGTTCGCCTACGCCAAGCACACGATCAAGCCGGAGAACCCCGTCTCGAAGCACACCGCCGGCCTGCAGAATCTCCTCAACGAGACGCACTCGGCGATCCTGTCCGACAGCAAGGGCGTCGACGCGGCGCTGAGCGAGGCGCAGACCCGCGCCAAGAACGAGGTCCTCAACCAGTGAGCTCACGGCGGGCCCGGCGTGCGTCTCTGCCGCATGCCGGACCCGCCGCCACGCCGAACGCTCCCGGAGACTCCCTATGGCAACACTGCCGCGCACGCGACCCAGGAACCGGCGTCTGGTGTGGCGCAACACGGTCACCGGTTGGTCGTTCATCCTGCCCAACTTCGTCGGCTTCGCCGTGCTCACCCTGCTACCCGTCGCGGTGCTGTTCTACGTGGCCTTCACCAGCTGGAACGTCTTCGGGGTGGCCGAGTGGACCGGCACCGCCAACTTCCGGCGGATGTGGGGTGACGCGAGCTTCTGGACCGCACTGCGCAACACCGTCTACTACACGGCCTTCCACATTCCGTTGACCCTCGCGGCATCACTCGGGCTTGCGCTGCTGCTCAACCGCAAACTGCGCGGTGTGCGGTTCTTCCGTACCGTCGCCTTCTTCCCCTACGTCACCTCGATCGTGGCGATCGCGATCGTGTGGAACCAGCTGTTCAGCCCGGAGTACGGGCCGGTCAACGCGCTCCTGCGCGCCGTGGGGGTGGACGACCCGCCGGGCTGGACCACGTCGTCCACCTGGTCGATGCCGGCGGTCATCATCGTCGGCACCTGGCGCTACATGGGCTACTACATGCTGCTGTTCCTGGCCGGCCTGCAGACCATCCCGGCCCAGCTCTACGAGGCCGCCCAGACCGACGGCGCCTCGGCGTGGCAGCGGTTCGTGCACGTGACCATCCCCGGCCTGCGGCACACCACCTTCTTCGTCACCGTGCTGCTCACCATCGAGAGTTTCAAGGTCTTCGACCTCATCCTCCTGATGACCGGCGGCGGGCCGGGCCAGTCCACACTGGTGCTCTCGCAGTACATCTACCAGAAGGGCTTCGAGGAGAACCAGTTCGGCTACGCCTCGGCGGTCTCCATCGTCCTGTTCGCCATCTGCTTCGGCATCACGGTCATCCAGTTCATGGTCAACAAGCGGGGGAACAGCTGATGACCGCGACCGACCTCTCCGTGCCCCCACCGGCCGTCGCCCCGCCCGGCGATCCCGGGAAACCCACCCGACGGGTCAGGCTCCGGGGCTGGCGGCTCCTCGGGTACGCCGCCCTCGTGCTCGCGGCGGTCGGGCTGCTGCTGCCGTTCTACTGGATGGTGCTGGCGTCGTTGAAGACCAACAACGACGTCTTCACCATCCCGATCACCTGGCTGCCCGATCCCGTGGTGTGGCGGAACTACCTCGACATCTGGCAGCGCTCGGACCTGACGACGTGGCTGCGGAACACCCTGCTGCTGTCGGTGGTCGTCACCTTCCTCCAGGTCCTCACCGGCAGCTTCGCCGCCTACGGCTTCGCCCGGGTCCGCTTCCCCGGCCGCAACCTGCTCTTCCTGGCGTACGTCGGGACGATCGCGGTGCCCTGGCAGTCGTACATGATCCCGCAGTTCATCCTCATGTCGAAGCTGCAGCTGTCGAACACCCTGTGGTCGATCGTCGCGCTACAGGCGTTCGGCGCGTTCGGCGTGTTCCTGATGAAGCAGTTCTACGAGACGGTCCCCGAGGAACTCAGCGAGTCGGCGCGGGTCGACGGGCTCAGCGAGTTCGGCATCTACCGACGGATCATGCTGCCGTTGTCCCGGCCGGCGCTCGCCAGCCTGGCCCTGCTGACGTTCGTGACCACCTGGAACGACTACCTCGGCCCGTTGATCTACCTGCGCAGTCCGGAACTGCGCACCGTCCAGTTGGGGTTGAACACCTTCATCTCCCAGTACAACGCCGAGTACGCGCTGATCATGACCGGCTCCGTGCTGTCCGTGCTGCCCGTCGCGGTCATCTTCCTGCTCGGCCAACGCCACTTCATCGAGGGCATCGCCACGACCGGACTGAAGGGGTGAGGCCGATGCGATCGCGCCACCACACCATCGCCGCCGTCTTCGACGGGATCCACGTAGCGCTCGTCACCAACCTGCTGCTGGTGCTCGGTTGCCTGCCCCTGGTGACCCTGGCGTTCACCACCGACGCGGCGCGCTCCTGGCCGCTCTACGCGCTGACCGCCCCGCTCTGCGCGCCCGGACTCTGTGCGGCCTTCGCGGTCATGTCCGCCTACTCGGCCGGCGACTCCGGCGGCGTGCTGCGGACCTACGGTCGCGCCTGGCGGGCCACCGCCCGGCCGGCGATGCTCTGGACGGCGGCAGCCATGGCGGCCCTGGTCGTGCTCGCCGTCGACGCCCGCGCCGCGTGGGGCCACCGGGTCGGGGCACTCGCCCTGCCGGTACTGGCGACTCTGATCGTCCTCACCGTGGCGACCACGCTGCTCGGGTTGGTGACCGTCGCCGAGCGACCCACCGCGCCGCTGCGCGACGTGGCCCGTGCCTGCGGATATCTGGCGGTGCGCCGGTGGTACCTCACCGTCGCGTCGCTGCTCGTGCTCGCGCTGCTCGTCCAGCTCCTGGCGGCTCGCCCCGCGCTCGCGCTCGGCCTCGCCGCCGCGCCGCTGCTCTACGTCGTCTGGGCCAACAGCCGCTTCACCCTGCGGGCCGTCCTCGACCCGTCGACGACCGCGGCCCAGCGCACCTGACCACCGCGTACCGGCCACCGAGCGGGGACGTCGACGACACACCTGCCCGGCACCGGACCCGACCACGAGGGAGAACCGCATCCATGACGGCGACCGACGTCCGTCCCAGCTCCGACGCAGAGGCCACGGCGGCTGCGGTGGCCGCCGCGATACGTACCGTCGACGCGAACATCGCCACCTTCGGCGACCGGTACCCCGCGGACACCACCGACGCCAACCGCTACCCGCTGCGACCACCGACCGCCGGTCAGCCCGAGGGCGCCAACGTCGGCTGGACGACCAGTTTCTGGCCCGGGATGTTGTGGCTGGCACACGACCTGACCGGCGACGAACACCAGCTGCGGGCAGCCCTGGCACATGTCGACAGCTTCGCGGACCGGGTGCACGGCGGCATCGACCTGGACACCCACGACCTCGGGTTCCTCTACACCCTCGCCTGCGTCAACCCGGCCCGCCGTACCGGTGACCCGCAGGCCCGGGACGCGGCGCTCGCCGCCGCCGACCACCTGATGACGCGCGTGCTCGAACCCGCCGGGATCATCCAGGCCTGGGGCGACCTCGACGATCCACGCCAACGCGGCCGCACCATCATCGACAGCCTGATGAACACGCCGCTGCTCTTCTGGGCCAGCCACACCACCGGCGACGACCGCTACGCCGCCGCGGCCCGCCGGCACACCGCCCAACTGCGCCAGCACATCCTGCGCCCGGACGGCACCACCTTCCACACCTTCTACTGGGACCCGGACAGCGGTGTGCCACTGCGCGGCGAAACCGAACAGGGCCACGCCGACAACTCCTGCTGGGCCCGTGGGCAGGCCTGGGGCATCTACGGGTTCAGCCTCAACCACCGGCACATCGGTGATCCGGCGCTGCTCGTCGCCGCGAGTGCCTGCGCCGACCGTTTCCTCGCCCACCTGCCGGCCGACCGCGTCGCCTACTGGGACCTGGAGTTCGGCGACGGCAGCGGCCAGGAACGGGACAGTTCCGCCGCGGCCATCGCCGTCTGCGGCCTGCGCGAACTCGCGGACAACCTCACCGACACGGCCAGCGCCGACCGGTACCGCACAGCCGCCGCCGAGATCCTGCGGTCGCTCATCGACCACTACTCCACCGGCGGCCAGCCGGTCTCGAACGCGCTGATCCTGCACGGCGTCTACGACAAACCCAAGGGTGTCGGCGTCGACGAGGGAACCCTGTGGGGCGACTACTTCTACCTGGAAGCCCTCACCCGCGCCACGATCCCCGGCTGGACCAGCCCCTGGTGATCGCCGCGACCGACCCGCACTGCCCCGCATCCCACGAAAGGTGACCATGGACTACCGCTACCACTGCGCCATTCCCGCCGCCGTCGGCCGGAACACGCTGCCCTTCAACCCCTGTCGGCTGTTGGACTTCACCCTGCTGCGGCTGTCGGCCGGCGAGTCCTGGACCGGCGAGTCCGGTGACCGGGAGATCCTGGCCGTCATCCTCGGTGGCACCGCCGACTTCACCGTCGCCGGCCACCACTTCCCGCAGGTCGGCCGACGGCCGGACGTGTTCTCCGGCAAACCGCACTCGGTCTACCTCCCGGCCGGTTCCTCGATCACCGTGGAGGCCGTCACCGACGTGGAGGTCGCCCTCCCCAGCGCCCCCAGCGATCTGGCCACCGACCCCTATGTCATCGTGCCGGAGCAGGTCGCGACCGGCCGCTGGGGGGCAGCCAACTTCGGCCGCAACTACCACCAGATCCTCACCGAGATCGCCCAACCGGACCTGCCCGCCCGCCGGCTCATCGTCGGCGAGACCTACACGCCCTCGGGCAACTGGAGCACCTACCCGCCACACCGGCACCGGGTCGACGACCTGCCCGCCGAGGCCGCACACGAGGAGATGTACTACTACCGCGTCAACCCGGCGGACGGGTTCGGTATCAGCCGGGTCTACACCGACGACGGGTACGAGGAGAACGTCACCATCCGCGAGCACGTGATGCAGATGATGCCCGAGGGCTACCACACCGTGGTCAGCGCACCCGGCTACACGACCTACTTCCTGTGGTTCCTGGCCGGCACGCAACGCACCCAGGGTGCCCGCGAAGACGCCGGTCTCGCCTGGGTGGGGCGGACCGTGCCAACCCTGCGCAGCCTGGGCCTGTAGGGACGGTCCCGGGCACTGTTCACCTCGACGGCCGGGTCGCGATGGTCACCATCCACAACCGTGGGATGGATCAGACCATCGCGACCAGGCCGGCGCGGAGACGACGCGTCGACTCCCGTGATTCAGCGCGCGCGGCGGTAGTGTACGGCCACCACGCCGTTGCGGAACGGCTCCGCCGAGAGCAACTCGAGCCGGCGCGTGCCGGGCAGCCCGCCCTGGTACAGGGTCGGGCCGTGGCCGGCGATCCTGGGCTGGACGAGCATCCGGTACTCGTCGATCAGGTCCAGCCGGTCGAGCTCGGTCGCGAGCTTGCCGCTTCCGAGGAGGACCCCGGCCGGGGTCGCGTCCTTGAGCTTCTGCACGCCCTCGCGCAGATCGCCGGCGATGTGGTGGCTGTTGGTCCACGGGAAGTCCGTGCGCGTCGACGACACGACGTACTTGGGTTTGGCCTCCAGCTTGGCCGCCCACTCGCGTATGGCCGGCGGCGCCTCCTGGTCGCCGCGGGCGACGGCCGGCCAGGAACTCTCCATCATCTCGTAGGTGACGCGACCCCACAGCATCGCCCCGCCCTCGTCCATGAGACGGGTGAAGAAGGCGTGCGTCTCGTCGTCGGCGATCCCCTCCTGGTGGTCGACGCAGCCGTCCAGGGTGAGGTTGAGGCTGAAGGTGAGGAGTCCCATGGCCGGGGAGTCTAACGCCAATGGCGTCGCGACCCGGGCGTGATCGGATCTGTCAGTCGTCGGTTTCGAGGGCGAAGGTGTTGCCGTCCGGGTCCTGGAACCAGGCGATACGTCCACCGCCTGCCCGAGCGGTGATGCCCTTGGCGTCGTGTTCCAACTGGTCGTAACGGATGAACTCGACGCCGGAGGAGACGAGTTCGTCAACGATCCGGTCGATGTCGTCGACATACCATGTCGCCAGTGTCGCCGGGGTCTTTCCGGCCGTGACCGCCTGGTACACATTCAGTGCCGGCGCGCCACCCGAACCATAGACGCGGCTGCCGTCGGCGATGTCGGCGCTGGGGCCGGAGTGCAGCGCCGGCAGGCCCAGTCTGCCTTCGTAGAACGCGACCGCCCGCTGTATGTCGGACACGGCGATCGACGTTCTGAGGTGATGGGCGCTCAACGGCATGAACCACTGTCCCACACGCGGGCGGTTGGAGGGCCGGGCTGGCCACCGCGTCGCGCATCCCCGACCTTGTGGCACGCTTCGCCAAGGAGGACCGCGGCGGCACCTGGCAACTGCCGCAGAGCCCGGTCACCCGTTCGAGCGCCCGTCAAAGCGGGGGAACTCAGCGTCCGGCCCAGGACGTCGACGCCCTGGGCCGGACTGGTGCCAGGTCGCCGTTCAGGCGATCTTGATGTCACTGCACCACATGTAGGTCTGGTCCGCGTGCGACGCCTTCCAGATCACGAACATGACGTGGTTTCCGGTACGCGAGGAGGGAATCGAGACGTTGAACGAGATGTTCTGTGCCGGCGCGTAACGCCCGGTCGTGGTGATCAGGTCGAGGTTGCCCCACCCGACCTTCTGCGTGGCGGGGTTGAACCCCTGCTTGGTGACGTAGACCCGGAAGAAGTCGGCGCCGTGGCTGGCCTGGTCGTACATCTGGACCGTGAGGTTGCGGTTGACGGTGGTCGCCTTCCACGCCCCGGGCTGGTTCAGTGAGTCGTTCCGGGAGAGCGCGTTGCTGCACAGCTGCCCGTCCGGGGTGCTGGACTGGTACTGACCGGCGAGGCCGTCGCGCAGCGCGCTCATCCAGTTCCACATGGTGTCCGGGTTGGCCTGGAACGCCTGCCAACACATCGGGTCCTGCTGCTGCATGGCCGGGTTTGTGTGCTGGCTGCCCCACGTCTTCCAGCACTGGTACGCCCGGGTCGCCGGGTTGATGATCGTCCCATGTGCCTGGGCTGGGCTGGTCACGGGCAGCGTACCGACCACCATGGCGAACATCAGGACGAGCGCCTGGAGGGACCGGCGGGCGGTTGACCGGGGGCGTCCGCCGGATTGGTCGGACTGGTGTGAACGCACTGTTCATCCTCCATTCGTCGGTACGGGACATCGGGAGGCGAATGCTCCCGAATCCACTGTCGCACCGATGGCTAGAAATATCAACGATGATCAATATTTAGTTGGATGTGGAGCGAGCTGTCCGGGATCGCCCGGATCCACGACACGCCTGTGCGTGGCCGGGCGCAGCCGCGGCATCGTCACGGGTGGGATCCGGCGGCCGGGCGAATGCGGGTCGTGACGCCTGCCGGGTCGTCCGGCGTGGTCACAGCCCGGCTGCGGCGTCGTACCGGCGGCGCTGGTCGGCCAGCTCCGAAGGGGCAAGCGCCTCCTCTTGCGCCAACGTCGCATACCTGGCGGGGAACATCTCCCGCAGCCGGTCGACGAACCTGACGTCGGCCGTAGCCTCGACGACCTGGATGCCCGGGGGGTCGGTGGACATGTCCATGATCAAGGGGCCGGCCAGCTTGACCGCCACGTCCCAGGGGCGCTTCTGTTCGGCGATTCCGCAGAGGTGGAAGCCGTAGACCTTCTGCACGTCGGCGAGCGTGGTGGCCTCGGCCGGCTCGTAGCCGTAGACGCGGACCCCGCAGATCACCGGCGGCTTCTCCTCGGTGCCGCCCTGCTGGGTGCTGTGTCCGGCGTGCTGGTGCTGCCCCGGGTCCGCCTGTTCGAGCGTGGTGCGCATCCGGGCCACGATCTGCGCCTGCAGATCCGCCGGCTCCGTCTCGGTGCTGGCCCGGTTGGCCAGTACGACAGTGCCGGCCGACACCGCCAACAGGGTCACCGCCGCCCATGCCAGGCGGTGGCGGTACCACCGCGCGAATCTCTCTCGGGAAACCATGGTCGCCTCTCACCTCGTCGCCGGCTCCGGTGTGCTGGCGGGCGGGATCGGATGCCCCCGCGTGTCGGGCGCGTGGGCCGTCGGGCGCGCGGGCCGGGGGGATACGTGTGGCGGGCGAGGGGCGCCCGCCGGCATGATGCCCCTCGTCGGGGGATGGCCCGGCGATGTGACAGGCGGGCGTCCGCCGGAAGGCGACGCGTTGCCGGCACTGCGATGCTCCCGCACTGGCCGTTCTCAGCACGGTTGCCCCCGTGCTGCGGCGATATGAGCCATTCCAACACGTCTGGTGCCGCTCTGCAACATTGACGAGCGTCGGTGTCGCTGCTTGCGATCATCGACGGGAGCTCGGTAGCGTGGCGAGCGAAAGCATCCAAGCTAGTCAATCTATTGGCGCTGGACCCCTCTGCCGGCTCCACCACGCACCAGAGCAACGTGTGCCACGTCGCGCCGCCACGGCCCGCAACCGGGTGCCCGGCGCCCGACCCGAGGACCTGTCGTGACCACCTCACCGTCCGCCGTACCGGCATCGCCCACCCTCCGCCGGCTGGCTCTGCTGTCCCTGGCCGTCGTGCTGACGGCCGCCGGCACGGCCGCGGCAACGCAGTCTTCGTCCGCCGCCGCGCCGACCGTCGCGCCCCGGGCGGCGGCGACCCCCACGACACCGCCTGGGTCGTACCCGGGGCCGGGCCGGGTCACCGGGGACGTCGGGGTGCACGATCCGACGATCGTGGTCCGTCCGGGTGGTGGTTACCTGTTGGCGCACACCGGTGCCAACATCGCCCTCAAGACCTCCAGTGACCGGACCGCGTTCCGTAACGCAGGTGCGGTGTTCCCCAACGGTGCGCCGTGGACCACCACGTACACCGGTGGCAGCAGCAACCTGTGGGCGCCGGACCTGTCCTACCGTGATGGTCGGTACTGGCTGTACTACTCGGCCTCGACGTTCGGGTCGAACCGGTCGGCGATCTTCCTGGCCACGAGCACCACCGGTGCCTCCGGCAGTTGGACCAACCAGGGTCTGGTGATCGAGTCCCGGACGTCGGACAACTTCAACGCGATCGATCCGAACCTGGTGGTCGACGCCTCCGGCAGGTGGTGGCTCAGCTTCGGGTCGTTCTGGTCCGGCATCAAGATGGTGGCGCTGAATCCGGCCACCGGGAAGCGCTCCGACACGACGGTGCGCAGCATCGCGGGCCGCAACGGAGGCGCGATCGAAGCCCCGGTGATCGTGCGGCACGGCAGCTACTACTACCTGTGGGTGTCGTTCGACAGGTGCTGCCAGGGCGCGGCGAGCACCTACCGGGTCATGGTGGGCCGGTCCACCTCGGTCACCGGGCCGTACCTCGACCGCAACGGTGTGGCGATGACCGCCGGCGGTGGCACCCAGGTGCTCGCCGGGCACGGCAACATCCACGGACCGGGGCATCAGGCGGTGTTCACCGACACCGACGCCGAGGTGCTCGTCTACCACTACTACGCCGACAACGGCGCGTCGTTGCTGGGCATCAACCTGCTCGGCTACGACAACGCCGGCTGGCCGTTCGTCTACTGACGGCGGCCGTCGTCCGAGATTTCACTGTGGTCGTGCGGTGGACCCGATGTCGGCGTCGAGGTGGTCGGCGAGCCGGGCGGCCCCGGTGAGCATGGCCCGGCCACGCTCGGTGAGCCGTTCACGCCACTGACGCAGTGACGCGGCGAGCGGTTCGGCGCCGCCGGCTTCGCGTACCCGACGCAGCACGCCGGCGATGTGGTCGAGCCGGTACCCGCCCCGGCGGAGCAGGTGAGCGAGTTCGGCGTCGCGGACGTCGTCCGGCGAGTAGACCCGGTAACGGGTCGTCGGATCGCGCGCCGGCTGCAGGATCCCGGCCCGCTCCCACTTGCGCAACGTCGCGGGTCGTACGCCGAGCCGGTGCGCCAGCACGCCGATCGGCACGGCCCGGCGACCCTGCGGTTGCCGTGGCGAAACGGTGAGGACGGCGACCGCCGCCTCGACCGCGTCCAGCGTTTCCCGGTCGCGTTGCAGCAAGATGTGGCTGTGGTCGATGGCGCGCCAGGCTGCCTCGAACTCACCCCGGTTGACCGCACGCATGATCTCGCCGCCGGCAGCATGGCCGTGGCCCGCGATCAGTGCGAGATAGGCGCTCAGCGCCCTGGCGTGCACCTCGGTGAAGCGCCGGTAGCCGTTCGGGTCGCGGGGGGCCGTGGGCAGGACGCCGTCCCGCTCGTAGTTGCGCACGGACTGCGCGGAGAGGCCGTGACGGCGCGCGAGGTCGGCCGGTCGGCGTACCCCTGGGTTTGAGGGTTTCGAGGCGCTCACCGTGCTCCGTCGCTCGTAGGTCTCCATCGGAGATTCAACGATACGGTTGAGGCAATGAGCTTCCTTCTCGACCTGTTCGCCGTACCGCCGACCCTGCTCGCGCTCGGCGAGCCGACGCATGGCGAGTCAGCCTTCCTCCAGATCCGCAACGAGGCGTTCCTGTCGCTGGCCGGGCACGGCTACCGCTCGATCGCGGTGGAGAGCGACCGGGCTGCCGGGCTGATCGCCGACGGGTTCGTCCAGGGTTGCGCCGCCGTCACGCTCGACCGGGCGCTCGCCGAAGGGTTCAGCCACGGGTTCGGGTCCGCCCCGGCCAATCGCGACCTGCTGCTCCGGATGCGCGAGTGGAACGCCGGACGACCGGCTGCCGAGCGGCTGACGTTCCACGGCTTCGACGCTCCGCTGGAGATCGAGGGCGCCCCGAGCCCACGGCGCCACCTCACCCGGGTCTGTGAGTTCCTCGGCCTCGACCGGGTAGCGGAGATCGACGACCTGGTCGGCGACGAGGCGCGGTGGAGCGACCCGGCCGCGGTCTGGGAGCCCGGCAGGTCGATCGGGCGCTCGACCGACGCCAGGTGTCTGCGGGTGCTCGCCGACGACCTGCTGACCGAGTTGTACCTGCGGGCACCCCGCCGACCTGTCGGCTGGCAGGCGGCGTTCGTGCACGCCACGTCCGCCGTCGCGGTGCTGCGCTACCACGCCGCGGCCGCCGCACCGTCGGAGCGGGAGGAACGCTTCGCCCGCCTGGCCGGGGTCCGGGACGGGCTGATGGCCGAGAACCTGCTGGCGATCCGGTCGGCCGAGGCGCAGCGAGGACCCACCCTGGTCTTCGCGCACAACGCCCACCTGCAACGTCATCCGATCACGATGACGGTGGCCGGAACGGACGTGTCGTGGGCGAGCGCCGGGGCGATCGTCTCCGCGCTGCGCCACGACCGGTACGCGGTGGTCGTCGGCAGCCTGGGTGCGAGCCCCGCGCTCGGCATCGAGGCGCCCACCGCGTCGACCTACGAGGGCCGGCTCCAGCAGGAGAGCGTCCTTCCCCGGTACGTGCGCGCATCCGAGATAGCGGCGGCCGAGCGCAGGACGCACGACCACCGCTACTACCCGCTGGACCGGGCCGCGATCGACCACGCCGACGCGGTGCTGCACGTCCCGACCGGTGTCGACGCGGCGGTGCTCGTCGATCGCATCCTCGCGCTGCCCGGCGTCGAGCAGCTGGTGGCGAGCGAGGAGAACGGGTCGCCCGAGGGGTCCTGGGGCGACCGGTTCTTCTATGTCGGTCCGGACCGTCGACAGCCGTTCGCCAGCATCGTCGCGCACGACGTGCCCGGCTTCGACGAGGCCTCCCAGCTCGACCGGCCCGGTGTCTTCCGGCTCAACCTCGACCTGGGCCGCGCCGAGTTCGAGAGGGTCTTCGGCTTTCCCCCGAAGGCCTTCGAGGAACACCGGCACGCCTTCGACTTCGCCCGGCTGGACACCCTCGTGCCCCACCCCGGCTACGCACGGTACGGCTTCGGCAGCATCGTCATGCCCGGCCCTCAGCTGCTGCCCGAGATCGACCGGCTACTCGCGACCGCGTACGCCCGCGCGGTCGACCGGCACGAGCGGGCCGTGCGCCGGTCGGCGGGCCGGCGGGGCTGAGCGGCGGCCCGAAGCGGCTCAGTGTTCCGTGGGCGCGGACGGCGTCCGCGACCGGGCGTGCGAAGTCGAGGGTCCGGTGGGCACCGGACCATGCGGTGGCGCACGCCGGTGAGCGCGCACCACCTCATCCGACGCGTGGCCGGGCCGGGTTCTGCGCTCTCACGCTCCACCGTCCTTCCGCGCGAGTGAGCCGGATGGGATGGTCGAAGCACGTGCTGACCTGGTCGCTGGTGAGGACCTCGTCGGCGGGCCCCGATGCCAGGCGGCACCCGTCCCGCAGCAGCAGCACATGGGTCGTCCCGGGAGGAAGCTCCTCCAGGTGGTGGGTGACCAGGACGGACGCGAGCTCCGGGTAGGTGTGTTGCAGGGTGTCGAGCCGTTCGGTGAGCTGCTCCCGGCCGGCGACGTCCAGACCGGTCGCGGGTTCGTCGAGCAGCAGGAGCCGTGGACTGGGCATCAGCGCACGGGCGATGAGCGCGCGGCCCCGTTCCCCCTGCGACAGGGTCGGCCATCGTGCCCCGTGACGCCCGCTGAGGCCGAGCAGGCCGATCAGACGGTCGGCCGTCGCGATCTGCTCGGGTGTCGGCTGCCAGCGGGGAATGCGTTCGATGGTGTTGGTCAGCCCGGTCAGCACGACGTCCTGCACCGTGAGGGGCGAACGAAGCTCGTGTCGCGGATTGACGTGGCCGACGTAGCACCGCAACTCGCGCATGTCGACCCGCCCCAACCGGTGGCCAAGCACCTCGACGGTGCCATGGGTGGGGTGCGCGAGCGCTCCGAGGAGACTGAGCAGCGTGCTCTTGCCCGCCCCGTTGGGGCCGAGTAGCGCCCAGTGCTCGCCGGCTCGTACCGTCAGCGACACCCCGTACAGGATCGGATTGCCGTCACGGACGACAGTCGCGTCGGTCACGCGCAGTACCGGGGGAGCGTTCACGAGGAAGCCCGCCCGGAGCGGTTGACGGCGGCCATCACCGCGTGCACCGAGGCGCTCAGGACGGACGTGTCCCAGCCGGCGCCCCAGCAGGTGGCGTCGTCCACCCGGCACTGGGCGTAGGCGACGGCCGGGCTGCCCGGTCCGGTGGTGGTGGAGTGCTCGGCGTAGCCGAGGATGTCGATGGTGATGCCGACGGTACCGAGGGCGTCGGCGAGGGCGGACAGCGGCCCGTTGCCGGTACCCCGGCAGGAGCGCTCCTCCCCGTCGACCTGCAGCGTGCAGACGAACTGGTGCTCGCCGGGCGCGGTCTCCGCGGTGTGCCAGGAGACCAGGGTGAGCGGGCCGTCCAGGGCCGGGGTGAGGTAGGTGGTGCGGAAGAGCGCGAACAGTTCCTTGTGGGTGAGCTCCTGACCGGTGGCATCGGTGACCTGCTGCACCGTGCGGGAGAAGTCCGGGCGCATGCCCTCGGGCAGGTCCAGGCCGTGGTGAGTGCGCAGAAGGTGCGCGATGCCTCCCTTGCCGGACTGGGAGTTGATGCGGATGACCTCCTCGTACGTGCGGCCGATGTCGCCCGGGTCGACGGGCAGGTACGGCACCGCCCACGGGGCCTCCCCGGCGGGTACGCCCAGCTGGGCGGCCTGCTTGGCGTGGTGAGTCATGCCCTTGGCGATGGCGTCCTGGTGGGTGCCGGAGAAGGCCGTGTGGACGAGGTCGCCTCCGTAGGGGTGACGGGGGTGGACCGGCAGCCGGTTGCAGTACTCCACCACCTCGCGCACCGCGTCGATGTCGGAGAAGTCGACCATCGGGTTCACGCCCTGCGCGTACAGGTTCAGGGCCAGGGTGACGAGGTCGACGTTTCCGGTGCGCTCGCCGTTGCCGAACAGGCAGCCTTCCACCCGCTGCGCCCCGGCCAGGACGGCGAGTTCGGCGCAGGCGACGCCGGTGCCGCGGTCGTTGTGCGGGTGGACCGACAGGATCACGGACTCGCGGCGTGCCAACTGACGGTTCATGTACTCGATCTGGTCCGCGTACACGTTGGGGGTGGCGATCTCCACCGTCGCCGGCAGGTTGTGGACCACCGGCCGGTCCGGGCTCGCCTCCCAGAGCTCGGTCAGACTGTCGCAGACCTCCAGGATGAAGTCCGGTTCCGTGAGGTTGAAGACCTCCGGGGAGAACTCGAACCTGATGTCGGCACCCGGACGCTCCTCGGCACGACGCATCAGGTAGGTGGCGGCGTCCCGGATCAGCTCGTGGACTTCGGCCCGGGAGCGACCGAGAACCACGTCTCGCCAGGTGGGCGCGGTCGCGGTGTAGAGGTGCACGAGCGTGCGGGGCAGTCCTTCGACGGAGGCGACGGTCCGGTCGATCAGGTCCCTGCGCGCCGCGGTGAACACGGAGACGGTGACGTCCTCGGGGACGACGCCACTCTCGGCCAGGTGGCGTACGAAGTCGAAGTCGGTCTGGCTGGCCGAGGGGTAACCTACCTCGATCTCCTTGAAGCCCATGGCGACCAGGAGATCGAACATCCGGCGCTTGCGTCCGGTGTCCATCGGCTCGGCCAGCGCCTGGTTGCCGTCGCGCAGGTCGACGGGCACCCACAGCGGGGCCCGCTCGATCCGCCGGGAGGGCCAGGTCCGGTCAGTGAGGGGCAGGGCGACCCGTTCGTGCGCGGGCTGGTAACGGTGGTGCGGCATCGCGCTCGGGCGCTGCGGATTCCAGTGCGGCGCATCCTCGGGGACGTCGCCGGCGGGCGTGCGCAGGGTGGGGAACACCGTGCCCTGAGAGTGGGAGATCATCGTGCGGAACTTCTTTCGGTCGGCTGTCCGGTGACCGGCACAACGCGGTGCCCCGCTGCGGGGTGCCGGTCGTGTCAGACCCCGCAGCGGCAGCCGAGGAGAAGAAGCTCATACAGCAGCATGAGGAGTAAGATAGCAACAACTCAGCTCCTCAGACAACCTGATAGGTTTAGAAGGGTGGACCACACATGTCGCTAGGTGCTTTGCGGCCGTCCCCTCTTGTCGAGCAGGCCACCGACCACCTGCGCGAGCAGATCACCGGCGGTGAGTGGGCGGTGGGGACGAAGCTCCCCGGCGAGACCGCCCTGGCCAAGGCGCTCGGCGTGGGGCGATCGACCGTCCGGGAGGCCCTGCGAGCCCTCGCCGGCGCAGGGCTGGTGCAGGCGCGTCAGGGATCCGGTGTCTTCGTCATCGCGACCAGGCCCCACCAGAGCTGGTCCACCCAACTCCGACGGGCGGCCATCACCGATGTCTACGAGGTCCGGATGCTCGTCGAGGTGGAGGCCGCGCAGTTGGCCGCGCTGCGCCGGACCGACGACGACGTCGTCGCCCTCCACGAGGCCCTGACCCGGCGTCGTGATGCCGCGAACGCTGACGACGCCGAGTTCGTCGCAGCCGACATCGCCCTGCACGAGAAGGTGGTCGCCGCAGCGCACAACCCGGTGCTCACCGGCCTGTTCACCGAGTTCGTACCGGTGCTGCAACAACGGCTGCTCGACCTGGTGGAACTGCTCGACCTGCGTGCCGACGACCCGAACCACGGCGACGAGGGGCACGCCGCGCTGGTGGGCGCCATCGCGGAGAGAGACGCCGAGGCGGCCGGGCAGGCGCTGCGGGACGAACTCAAGCAGACCCTCGCCCTGCTCCGTTCCCTCTGACACGTCATTCCTGCAGAGAGCGGCGGCCGGGGGCCGGCGACGGGGCACGTCCGAACCGGCGGAGGACTCGTCGGTCAGGAGTTCCAGGTACGCGGTGTGCAGTTCGGGGCTCGGGTCAATGTCGAAGTCGTCGCGCAGTTGCCGCTGGATGCGGGTGGCCCCGGCACCGCGCTGGCGTCACCGCGGGTGCGGTCCGGTGTTTACCTGTGCGTAGGAGGGCAGGTCCGCGCGCACCGGGCGGCCGTCGCGGACGGCCAGGGCCGCCTCCACCGTCGCGGCGAGGGCGGCGCGGAAGAGCAGGGAACCGGTGCTGATCCGTCGTACGCCCAGGTCGGTGAGGGTGGCGACGGTGTGCCGTCCGGGCAGGAACAGGACGTTGACCGGTACGTCCACCGCCGCCACGACGGCGGCGATGTCGGCGGGTCCGGCCAGGCCGGGGACGAACACGGCGTCGGCGCCGGCGTCCGTGTAACGCCGGATCCGGTGCAGGGTCTCGGCCAGGTCGCCGGGGCGCTGCCAGTGGGTGTCGGTCCGGGCGTTGACGAACAGGTGCGGCACCTCCCGCTTCACCGAGCGGATCAACGCCGCGTGTGTGGTGACCGGGCCCATGGCGTCCTCCATGTTGACGCCGACGGCACCGGCGGCGGCCACCGCGACCGCGGCGTCGACCGAGCCGGTCTCGATGTCGACGGTGACGTGGACCGGAAGTGTCGCCAGGCTCTGGGTGAGACGCAGGGTGTGGGCGTCGGCGGCGTGGACACCGTCGGGAAGGCCGTTGGCGGCCGCGACGCCGAGGCTGGTCGTGCCGAGTGCCGGGAAACCGGCGTCGACCAGGAGGCGGGCCGAGGCGACATCCCAGACGTTCGGCAGGACGAGCGGGTCGCCGGTGCGGTGGAGGGCGGCGAAGTCCCTCACCCGTGGGCTCCGGCGACGAGGGCGGTGTCACGACTGCTGAGCTGCGGCATGTGCCGAACCCTAACGGCCACCACTGTTCGACGGCCGCAGCCGAGAGTGCGCGCGGGTCCTATGGTGGCGGCTCTGACCGTCGATCGAGGGAGAGCCCGTTGTCGCCGTCGCACCGACCAGCCCGTTGGCGCACCGTCGCTGTCGCCCTGAGCCTGGTCATCGGGCTCCCCGGCTGCACCGCGCCCCGGGCGGAGCGGGCAGAGCGGGCAGAGCGGGCGGAACGACCGTCCGCGCGGGTCGAGCAGACTCAGGAGAGCCTGCGCGACGGCGTCGCGTCGGCCACCCCGGACGGACCTCGGCCGGCCTGGTCGGTGTCGGTCCGCCGGCTCGACCAAGAGCTCGGCGAGAGCGGTCAGCTCGTCATCGTCCCCGACGAGCGCGAACTACGGGCGGTGGACCGGGCCACCGGGCAGGACCGGTGGCGTCATCCGTTCACCACGGGCTACCAGTACGTGATCGCCGGTGGGTCGATCGTGGCCAGTGACAACGACGACGGCGGCATGGAGGTGCTCGACGCGGCCACCGGAGCCACCCGGTGGCGGGCGGACGGGAGCCAGGACGTCGTCGTCCACGAAGAGGCCGTCTACGCCAGGGAATGCGCCGGCACCGGCAGCTCGGCGACCTGCGTGATCACCGGTCGGGAGGTGCAGAACGGTCGCGAACTCTGGAAGCTGCCCGCCGACCGGTTCGCCAGGGTGAGCGACGTGACCCTCGGTGCGCGCACGCCGTACGCGCCGGCCACCGGCCGGTACGTGGTGGTGCGGCTGAGCACGCCGACCCGACCGGCCACCTACACGCCCGTCGCCCCGACCACCGGGCGGGCCGGGGCCGGGCGGTTGCCGAACCGGGCCTGGTACGGCTTCGTCGCCGGTGACCTGCTGGTGAGCACCGACAACGACCCTCCGAAGGGTGACCGGCGCTGCACGGTCAGCGTCACCAGCGTCAACGCGACGACCGGTGTCAAAGGCTGGTCCGGTGCGGTCTACAGCGGCCGCCGGGAGGACGGCGAGTGCGCCAAGCGGCTGGCCCACCACCGCAGCGGGCCGACGCTGATCGGGACCGGCACCCGGCTCGTCGCGGTCACCGCCGACGAGCGACCGCAACTCGTCGACCTGCGCACCGGCGGGACGGTGTGGAAGGGTGACGCCGCCGGCGTGCCGATCGACGGTGACGACCGGTCGGTGCTGGTGCGTGGCACCGCCGACACGGGTGCGCTGGCGTTGCTCGATCTCGCCACCGGCGTACCCCGGTGGACCGCGCCGGATCCGGCGCTGGCCGGTACGTCGGCGAGCTGGCGGTCGGCGGTGACCGCGGGGCTGGTGGCGGTCAGCGCGGCCGAGGACGACCGGCCGCAGGTTGTCGTGTACGAGGTGGGCACGGGTCGTCAGCTCGGCCGTTATCCGGGCTGGCTCGCCGGGGCCGGGAAGGACTGGGTCGCGGTCAGCCACTCCGGTGCCGGCGGCCTCGCGGTGGAGCTGCACACCTTCTGACCGGCCGCCGGTGCCGGCCACCGGACCGCGACGTGCCCCGGCGGAATCCGCCGGGGCACTCACCGCACTGCCGCGCTGCGGCCGGCTCGACGGTCCGGGTCAGTCGTCGTCCCCGTCGTCCGAGTCGTCATCGTCGTCGTCCCTGCCGGACCTGTCGTCGTGGTCCGCCTTCTCCTGCTCGGACTTGACGATCGCGCCGCTTTCCCGGTCGACCTCGACCTCGTGTTCGGTGTCGCCGTTGATGATCTCCACGCTCCAGACCGGGCGGCCCTCCTCCTGCTCCCGCTCGATCTCGGTGATCTGGCCCCCGCCGGCCTTGGCCAGGGCGATCTCACCGGCCCGCTGCTGGCTGACCGGGTCGTCGGTGGCCGGTGCGGTGCTGCCCGTCGAGGCGGGCGTGCCGGGCGTCGAGGTGGTGGCGCTCGGCGTGCCGGGCGTTGAGGTGGTGGCGCTCGGCGTGCCGGGCGTTGAGGTGGTGGCGCTCGGCGTGCCGGGCGTTGAGGTGGTAGCGCTCGGGTCCACCGGGGCGGGATCGGTCGTCTCGGCGACGGGGGCGGGGGCAGGGGCCCGTTCCGCGGCGGACACGCCGAGCGCCGTGCCGGTGACGGCGAGGACGGCGGCGCCGCCGACGGCCGCCAGGAGCAGGGATGTGCGCTTCATGATGCGTACCTCCGGAGGTCTCGGTTGTTGCAGTGAGCTTGCTCCGGCGGTGGATAGCGGCGCGCTGTGCCGACGCTAAGCCCCGGTTAAGGCCGGGCCGAGCCGCAGGGTCACCACCGCGCCGCCCTCCGCACCGGCACCCAGGTCGAGCCGGCCGCCGCTCGCCTGCGCGGCACGACGGGCGATGTCCAGACCGAGCCCGGTCGAGCCGGCCCGGCTGGCACCCCGTTCGATCAGGCCGGCCGGTATCCCCGGCCCGGCGTCGCGGACGACCAGGGTGGCGCCGGTCGCCTCCCGGGTCAGCCGGACGGTGAACCCGGTGCCGTCCGGGGTGTGCGCGAAGACGTTGCCCAGCAGGGCGTCCACTGCGGCGGCCAGCTCGTCGGCGGGCACTCCGACCGGCAGCGGCCCGGTGGCGAGGTCGAGGGTGACCGTGCGGCCGGTGTCCTCGGCGAGCACCGACCAGAAGGCGACCCGTTCGCCCACGATCGTGGCGGCGTCGGCGGCGACCGCGCCGGGACCGGTGTCGGTCGGGTGGCTGCGCCAGCGTGCCTGCCGGATCAGGCCGGTGACCGCCCGTTCCAGCGCGTCCACGGCCGACGACACCCGGGCCGCGTCGTCCGGGTCGCGCAGCGACTCCGCCTCCAGCCGCAACGCGGTCAGCGGCGTACGCAGTCGATGTGACAGGTCCGCCACCTGCTCCCGTTCCTCGCGCAGCAGCACCTGGATCCGGGCGGCCAGGTGGTTGAGCGCACCGGCGACCTCGCGCAGCTCCGGTGGGCCGGCGGGCTGGGCGCGGGCGGTGAGCTCGGCGTTGGCCAGCCGGTGCGAGACCGAGGAGAGTTCGGTGATCGGCCGGACCAGGGTGCGGGCCAGCCGGTCGGCGACGGCGAGGCTGAGCAGCACGAGCACGATGCCGAGCGCGGCCAGTACCAGCCAGGCACGGGCCACCCCGGCGGTGATGTCGGACCGGGGGACCACCGTCCGGATCACACCGGTGCCGTCGGCCCGGCCCTGCACGGCGATCACGATCTCCCGACCGCCGTCGAGCTCCGCGGTGAGGCTCTGGCCCCGCGCGGCGAGGGCCACCGCGGCGGTACGCGGCTCCGGCGCGCCGAGCACCGTGCCGTCGGGCAGGAATACGCTGACCGGCCGCCCCGACTCGGCGGTGAGCTGCTCCACGGTCAACCGGATCGTCGCGGTGTCGGCCGTGCCGACCACCGGCACCAGCCCCTGCACATCGGCGGTGGCCCGGACGGTGGCCCGGTCCTCGGCGACGGTGCGCACCAGCAGGGCCAGCGGCACCAGGAAGGCGACCAGGGTCAGGCAGGTGGTCGCCATCACCAGCAGCGCCAGCCGCCGTCTCATCCGTCGTCCCCGATCACGGGCAGGGTTGCCACAGCTAGGCAGGTTAACCGGTCCGACCGGCGTCCGGGCCGGGTCTTAACCTCCACTTATCCTGCTGCCGTGCTCGGCTTAGCGGGCGGTCGGGCATAGTCGGGGCATGGGTCGCCGTACGCTCCTCGCCACCGCCGGCTGGCTGGCCGCCGCCGTGCTCGCCACCCTGATCGGGGTGGCCGCGATCCGCCTGGTCGGGGAGAGCATCACCGGCACGCCCGGCGGGGTGCGCAGCCAGGCCGAGGTCGAGCGGGCCCTGGCGGCTCCGGAACCGACCCCGGTGACGGCGGTGCCGCCGAGCGCGGTGCCCGCCACGCCGTCGTCCCCGTCGGCTGTCTCCGCCACGCCGTCGTCCCCGTCCACGGCACCCGGCCTGCGCCGTAGCTTCTCCACCGCGGGCGGTACGGCGGTCGCCGAGTGCGTGGGGACCGACGTCCGGCTGGTCACCTGGGCACCGGCGCAGGACTACCGGGTGAAGGACGTCGACCGTGGGCCGGACGACGACGCCGAGGTGACCTTCGCCGGCCCGGCGGGGGAGTTCGAGGTGAAGGTCGGCTGCATCGGCGGCGAGCCGGTGGCCCGTCCGGGTGACGGCGACTGACCTGACGCCCTGCGGGGACTCTCGTCGGGTATCGACCGGCCTCGGACGGGACGGCTAGGCTGCGACCAGGCTCCGTCGACGCAGGGAGACATCGTGTCACGCCGCACCGGTAGGCCCTCTTACCAACTGTCCGCGCCTGCCCCGCGCTCCCGTCGGCTGACCCGGCTCGGCGTGGTCGTGGCGGTCGGGCTCGTCGTCGCTCTCCTGGGCGGCGTCGTGGGCTACACGGTCGGTCGACCGGACGAGGTGGAGTCGTCCATCGCCGACATCCGTCGGGCCGAGACGCAGCGGGACAGCAAGCAGATCGCCGAGCTGACGGCGACGGCCCGCCGCCTGCGGGAGGAGATCTCACCCATTCTCGTCGCCCTCCGGGCGGACGTGCCCGTCGATCGGCAGCCGGGCCCCGAGCAGGCCCGCCAGTGGCAGCAGGTCCTGACGCGGGCGGCGGAGCCGTTCGCCAACCCGCCGTCGGGCACCACCGCCACCAACGTGGCGCGCGGCGGGCTGCGCGGCGCCGTGGAGCAGGCGTCCCTGGCGGTGGAGTCGTACCTCCTCGCGGTCACCGGCCCGGCCAGCCAACGCGCCGCGCTGACGGCTCTGGCGAAACGGCAGGCGGTCCAGGCGGCCACCGCCTGGTCGGTCGCCGCCACCCAGCTCGATCAGGTCAACGTCGATGCCGGTCAGGGCCATCAGCACGTCTATCTGGAAGGGGAGCACGACGACGGTGCGATCACCCCGGACGGCGTGGAGGAGGGCCATGACGAGTGATCCGGGCGAGGCCGGCCGGCTACTCGCCGGTCGTGCCGTCGATCAACTGCCGGGCCACGTCGAGTTGCCCCACGTGCCGCGCGTACTCCTGCACGAGATGGAAGAGGATCCGCTGTAGCGTGGGGGCCTCGGCCGAGGTGTGGAACCGGCCGCCGACCCGGGACCGTCGGTCCAGCGGCACCCCTTCGACGACGGCGTCGACCGCCCGGATCTCCTCCTGGTACCACCGGGTGACGGTGTTCAGGGAGTCGTCGGGCGTGACGACCCACTCCTCGCCGTCGGCCGGAAACGGTGACACGTCCTCGGCCGCGAAACCCCACCGCAGCCACCGCCGTTCGACCCCGCCGAGGTGGATCGCGAAGCCATCGCTCCACCATAGGCAGCGGTGGGTCGTACCGCATGTCGGTCCTTCGCGCGGGTCTGCTGCCGCCCCGAACGGCGTGAGCGGGCGCGGACACCAACGGACGAACGTCTGTCGGAGCGGCGTGCGTCGAGTCGTCCCGGCTTTCCTGCGGTGGTCGCTCAGGGCGGGCAGAGATAGGCGGCTGTCCATGATAGAAAGAGTTCGCACGCTACTGCTACGGGGAGGTAACTGTGCGTCGATCCGACCTGCGTCCACATCGCTCTTCAGGCCGCCCGCTCCGCCGGGCCCTGGCCGTCGCACTGGCTGCCAGCTGCGCGGCAGCGGCCCTGGGTGGACCGCCCGCCGCCCAGGCCAGCCCGAGCTGTCCGCAGGGCGCGATCATGAACGTGGTCGCCCACCAGGACGACGACCTGCTCTTCCTCAGCCCGGACCTGCTGCACGACGTGCAGGCCAACCGCTGTGTCCGCACGGTCTTCGTCACGGCGGGCGACGCCGGCCGGGACAGCACCTACTGGGGCGGTCGGGAGACCGGGGCCAAGGTGGCCTACGCCCAGATGGCCGGGGTCGCCAACACCTGGACCCAGGCGGACGCCGGCATCACCGGGCATCCGATCCCGGTCTTCACCCTCACCGGCAAGCCCACCGTCTCGCTGGCCTTCCTCCGGCTTCCCGACGGCTATCCCGGTGGCACGGGCCACCCGAACACCGGCTCGCAGAGCCTGCAGAAGCTCTGGCTCAACGACATCTCCACGATCACGTCGCTGGGCACCGGCTCGTCCAGTTACAGCCGGACCAGTCTGATCAACACCCTCGCCGGGCTGATGGCGGCCTACCAGCCGGACGCCGTCAACACCCAGGACCACGTGGGGAGTTTCGGCGACGGCGACCACAGCGACCACCACGCCGCGGCCTACTTCGCCCAGGCCGCCGAGCAGGCGTACGTCGGCTCGCCCACCTTCACCGGCTACCACGATTACAAGATCAAGAACTATCCGGCGAACCTGGGGTCGACCGACGTCGCCGGCAAGTCCGCGGCCTTCTTCGCCTACGGCCAGTACGACGACGGGGCCTGCACCAGCCTGCCCACCTGCGGCGGCTACGACTACCCGGCTTTCCTCCAGCGGCAGTACAAGGTGCTCGGCCCCAACCTGGCCCGGACGGCGACCGTCACCGCGACCAGCCAGGACACCGGCAGCGGGCAGACGGCGGCCAAGGCGGTCGACGGGGTGGTCGCCGGCTGGCCCGACGACCCGACCCGGGAGTGGGCGACCGTCTCCGGCGGCGTCAACAGCCAGCTCACCCTGAGCTGGTCGAGCCCGCGCACCATCCGCCGGATCGTCCTCTACGACCGGCCCAACCCCTACGACCAGATCACCGGCGGCACCCTGCTGTTCAGCGACGGCACCTCCACGGCGGTCGGCGCCCTCGACAACGGCGGCGGCCCGACCGAGATCATTCTTCCGGCGGCGAAGACGGTGACCAGCGTCAAGCTCACCGTCACCGGGGTCATCAGCTCCACCGTCAACATCGGCCTCGCCGAGATCGAGGTGTTCAACAACACCGGCCCCTGAGACCGAAGCGAGCCGCAGCCCGGCCCGGTGGCGTACCCGCCACCGGGACCGGGCTGCCGCTCAGGAACCGGCCCGGCCGGTGAACGGTGCACCCGGGCACGGTCGGCCGGGCTGCGGCCCGACCGGGTCAGAAGTCGTCGTCGAAGGTGACGCTGCCGCTGACCCCCACCTGGTATGCCGACACCCGCCGCTCGAAGAAGTTCGACAGCTCCTGCACGTCCTGCAGGTCCATGAACGCGAACGGGTTCTGTGCGCCGTAGCGCGGCGCGATGCCGAGCTGGGCGAGCCGCCGGTCGGCCACGTGCTCCAGGTACGCCCGCATGTCCGTCAGCGACAACCCGGAGACGCCCTGTTCGAGCAGGTCCTCGGCGAACTGCACCTCGCACTCGACCGCCTCGGCGAGCATCTCGGTGACCTGCTGCTCCAATTCGGCGTCGAACAGCTCCGGCTCCTCCCGCCGGACGGTCTCCACCACGTCGAAGGCGAACGCCATGTGCATCGACTCGTCGCGGAACACCCAGTTGGTGCCGGAGGCCAACCCGTTGAGCAGGCCCCGGGACCGAAGGAAGTAGACGTAGGCGAAGGCGCCGTAGAAGAACAGCCCCTCGATGCAGGCGGCGAAGCAGATCAGGTTGAGCAGGAACGCCCGCCGGTCGGCGCGGCTGTTCAGCTCGCGCAGGCCGAAGACCGAGTCGATCCAGCGGAAACAGAACTCGGCCTTGCGCCGGATCGAGGGGATGTTCTCGATGGCGGCGAACGCGGCGAAGCGTTCCTGCTCGTCGGGGACGTACGTGTCGAGCAGGTTCAGGTAGAACTGCACGTGCACGGCTTCCTCGAACAGCTGCCGGGACAGGTAGAGCCGGCCCTCCGGGGAGTTGACGTGCTGGTAGAGGTTGAGCACCAGGTTGTTGGCGACGATGGTGTCGCCGGTGGCGAAGAACGCCACCAGCCGGGACACCAGGTGCCGCTCGGCCGGCGAGAGCCGTTCCAGGTCGGCCAGGTCGGAGTGCAGGTCGACCTCCTCCACCGTCCAGGTGTTCTTGATGGCGTCCTTGAACCTGTCGAAGAAGTGCGGGTAACGCATCGGCCGCAGGGTGAGGTCCATGCCGGGGTCGAGCAGCAGGTGCCGCCCGTCGGTGCGGGGTTCGTCGACGATGGTCACTGGCACGCCTCGCAGCTCTCGGGGTTCTCCAGGGAACAGGCCAGCGCCTCGGCGTCGCCGGCCGCGACGACCGGGGCGACGGTGACGGTGGCCTGCTGGATCCGGGTCGCCGGACGCGACCGCAGGTAGTAGGTGGTCTTCAGGCCGGACTTCCAGGCGTACAGGTACATCGAGGACAGCTTGCCGATGGTCGGCGCGCTCAGGAACAGGTTCAGCGACTGCGACTGGTCGATGTAGGGTGCCCGCGCGGCGGCCAGGTCGACAAGCGCCCGCTGCGGCAGCTCCCACGCGGTGCGGAACAGCTCCCGCACCTCGGCGGGCAGGTCGACGATCCCCTGCACCGACCCCTCGGCCCGCTTGATCTGGTCGCGGATCTCCGGCGTCCACAGCCCGCGCGCCTTCAGCTCCCGCACCAGGTAGGTGTTGATCTGGAGGAACTCGCCGGACATGGTCTCGCGCTTGAACAGGTTGGACACCTGCGGTTCGATGCACTCGTAGCAGCCGGCGATCGACGCGATGGTGGCGGTCGGGGCGATCGCGACGAGCAGCGAGTTGCGCAGCCCGTGCGCCGCGATCCGGGCACGCAGCGCGGCCCACCGCGCGACCTGGGTGGGTTCGACCCCCCACAGGTCCGGGTGCAGGTCACCCCGGGCCGCCCGGGTCTCGTGGTACGCCGGGTGCGTGCCGAACCGTTCGGCGAGGCCGGTCGACGTCTCCAGGGCGGTCAGGAAGATCTCCTCCTGCACCCGGGTGGACAGCTCCCTGGCCGCCACCGAGTCGAACGGCAGGCGCAGCGCGAAGAACGCGTCCTGCAGGCCCATCAGCCCCAGCCCGACCGGTCGCCAGCGCGGGTTCGACGCCGCCGCCTGCGCGGCCGGGTAGTAGTTGATGTCGATCACCCGGTCCAGGAACACCACAGCCGTACGCACCGTGGCGCGCAGCTTCTCCCAGTCGACGCCGTCCCCGGCCAGGTGCGCGCCGAGGTTGACCGACCCGAGATTGCAGACCGCCGTCTCGGTGTCGCTGTTCACCTCGAGGATCTCGGTGCACAGGTTGGACAGGTGGATCGTGTTGCCCGGGGCGCCGGTCTGGTTGGACAGCCGGTTGGCCGGGTCCTTGAACGTCATCCACCCGTTGCCGGTCTGCGCCAGGGTGCGCATCATCCGCCCGTACAGGTCCCGGGCCCTGACCGTCCGGATGGCCTTCTTCTCCGCGACCCGGTACGCGGCGTCGAACTCCTCGCCGTACAGGTCGGGCAGCTCCGGGGCGTCCGACGGGTCGATCAACGACCAGTCGGCGTCGGCTTCGACCCGGCGCATGAACTCGTCCGGAATCCAGTTGGCCAGGTTGAGATTGTGGGTACGCCGGGCCTCCTCGCCGGTGTTGTCCCGCAGCTCCAGGAACTCCTCGACGTCCGGATGCCACGGCTCCAGATAGACGCAGGCGGCCCCCTTGCGCCGGCCGCCCTGGTTGACCGCCGCCACCCCGGCGTCGAGGGTCTTGAGGAACGGCACGATCCCGTTCGACCGGCCGTTGGTGCCCCGGATCAACGCGCCCCGGCCACGTACCCGCGACCAGGAGATGCCGATGCCGCCGGAGAACTTGGACAGCTTCGCCACCTGGTGGTAGCGCTCGTAGATCGAGTCGAGCTCGTCGCGGGGCGAGTCGACCAGGAAACACGACGACATCTGCGTGTGCCGGGTGCCGGAGTTGAACAACGTGGGGGAACTCGGCAGGTAGGCAAGCGACGACATCAACCGGTAGAACCCGACCGCCTCGTCGGGCGTGGTGGACAGCCCGCAGGCCACCCGCAGCAGCCAGTACTGCGGGGTCTCCACCACCAGCCGCGACTCGGGGTGCCGCAGCAGGTACCGGTCGGCGACCGTGCGCAGTCCGAAGTACTCGAACCGCAGGTCACCCGCCGGGTCGACCGCGTCGTCGAGGGTGCGGGCGTTGCGGGCCACGAACGCGGCGGTGTCGTCGGAGATCAGGCCGAGGCCGTGGGCGTACCGGATGGACTGGCTGAAGCTCGCCACCGCCTGCCCGCGGACCTCCTGCTCCACGTAGCCGGCCAGCAGCCGGGCCGCCAGCCGGGAGTACTGCGGTTCGGTGCCGATCAGCTCCGCCGCCGTCTGGATCGACAGCTTGTCCAGCTCGGCAGTGGTCGCCCCGTCGTAGAGGCCGCTTATCGTCTTGGTCGCCACCCGCAGCGGGTCCACCTCGTCCAGGTCGGCGGCCCACCGCTCGACCGCCTTGACGATCTTGTTGACGTCCACCGGCTCGGTGTCGCCGTTGCGCTTGCGTACCCGCATCGCCGGCCGGCGTGGCTCCGCGCCGTCGGCCTCGGACGGGGGGCTCTCCGCTACGTTCGTCATGACCTCTCCTCGCTGTCACCGATGGCCCTCGGACGCGGGAGAACGCCAACGGGCGCGGCGCGGCGGCCGGCCCGGTTGCTGGCGTCGGTCGTCCCGCGCGACCTCCGACCGCCGCACGCAGCAGCGCACGGCGCACTGGCAGGTCTTCGGACTCGCGGGCCTGACCGGGTTCCACCGGTCGCCTACTGGCCGTCGCTTCCCAGACCTCGCGGCCCAGTGCTCGATGACGGCGGTCGTTCCCACTCACCGCTGCGGGGCAGTCCCGGATTTACACCGGGTTCCCTGTTGCCTCGACCGGGCCGTTCAGGCCCGGTCGAACCAGCTGCGTGGGACACCATATATGGCGTCCCCTGGGGAGAAGCAACACTAGATGTCGCGTCGGCGTGTCGGATCACTCTCACCCGCCCGGCCGGTCGCGCGCAGTGACGCCAGCAGCCGTAGCCGGTCGGCGTCGGGGCTGCCCGGCGCGGCGGTGAAGACCAGCATGACCGGGCCGGGGTTGCCGGGCAGCGGGTAGGTGTCCCAGTCCAGGACGATGTCACCGACCTCGGGGACCTCGAAGGTCTTGGTGCCGCTGACCGAAGCGCGCACGTCGTGCCGGGCCCACAGCCGTCGGAACTCGGCGCTGCGGATGCTCAGCTCGCCGACGATCGCGGTGGCCCGGGGGTGGGTGGGGTCCGTGGCGACGGCGGCACGCATCATGCCGATGTAGTCCATGGCCTGCTGTTCCCACGCCGCGCAGCGCCGCGACGCGGTCGTCGGGTCGTCGAACATCAGCAGGAGCATGTTGAGCCGGTCGGGCGGGTAGCCCTCCGGGTCGCCGAGCAGCGCCGTCGCCCACGGGTTCCAGGCGAGCAGGTCGAGGTGTCGGCCGAGCACGACCGCCGGGGTGTCCAGCACCAGCAGCAGCCGTCGGGTGCTCTCCGGCACCCGCTCCGGGCCGGGGTCCACCCGGACGGGCACCGGCCGGCGGGCGGCGCGGGCCAGGGTGAACAGGTGCCGGCGTTCCTCGTCGTCGAGGCCGAGCGCGCCGGCGAGCGCGTCCAACACGTCGTCGGACGGGCGGACCTCGCGGCCCTGCTCCATCCGCTGGTAGTAGTCGGTGCTCAACCCGGCCAGCAGGGCCAGTTCCTCACGCCGCAACCCGGTGACCTTACGTCGGCCGCCCGGCTCCAGGCCGACGTCGCGGGGGTGCAGCCGGCCGCGCCGGGCGCGCAGGAAATCGCCGAGTTCGCGGGCGTACGGATGGGTCATGCCGCAAGTGTGTCGCGGCCCGGACCGGTGAAGGTAGGTCCGGCAGACCTGGGCAACCGGGAACGACCGATCCGGCCCGGATTGCTCCTAACGTCGTCGCTCCACCCCGATTTCCCAGGAGCAGCAGATGACCGGATGGACCGCCGCCCACATCCCCGACCAGCACGGCCGTACCGCCGTCGTGACCGGCGCGAACTCGGGCCTCGGCCTGGTCACCGCCACCGCACTGGCCCGCCACGGCGCGCACGTCGTGCTCGCCGTCCGCAACACCGCCGCCGGGGAGCAGGCCGCCCGCCGGATGGACGGCGACGTCGAGGTACGCGAGCTGGACCTGGCCTCCCTCGCCTCGGTACGGGCGTTCGCGGCGAAGCTGACAGTCGATCATCCGGTGCTCGACCTGCTGGTCAACAACGCCGGTGCGGTGCTGCTCGGCCCGCGCCGCACCACGCCCGACGGCTTCGAGGCGCACCTCGGCACCAACCTGCTGGGCCACTTCGCGCTGACCGGCCTGCTGCTCGGCAACCTGGCGGCGGCGCGGGCGGCCCGGGTGGTGAGTCTCAGCTCGATCACCCACCGGAGCGCACACCTGGACTTCGCCGACCTGATGTTCGAACGTGGCTACCGGGCCGCCGCCGCCTACGGCCGGTCCAAGCTCGCCACCACCGTCTTCGGTGTCGAGCTGGACCGCCGACTGCGCGCCACCGGATCACCTGTCCTCAGCACGCTGGCCCACCCCGGCGTCACCCGCACCAACCTGACTCCCCGGGCGTGGGAACACCGGGGCCGGCGGGGCCGGGTGATCGCGTGGCTCGGCCTGCTGGCCACCCAGCCGGTGGAGCGGGGCGCGCTGCCGCAGTTGCGTGCCGCCACCGACCCCGGGGTACGGGGCGGCCAGTTCTTCGGTCCGTCCCGGCTCGGGGAGACATGGGGACCGGTCGCCGAGGCCCGGCTCAGCCGGGAGGCCGCCGATCCCGCCGTCGGCCGTCGGCTCTGGACGGCGGCCGAGGAACTGACAGGCGTCAGCTGTCTCTGACGTCGGGGCGCACTAGCATGGCTGCGGTCGGTGACGGCGGTGGAGACGAGGCGACATGGGATGGCTCGGGCGGGTACTGGGCGGCGGGGGCCGGCAGGTCCAGGACGATCCGGTCCGGCAGGCGGCGCTGTTGACCGAGGTGCGGCAGCGGTACGGCGCTCACCTGGCGGTCCGGTCGGCCGAACAGGTGGCGGAGATCGTCCGCCGGCTCGACGACGGCGACGGAGCGGCGGTGGCGGCCACGATCGTCGGTGAGTTCGCCGACGCGGCCCATGCGGACCTGCTGGCCCAGACGGCGGAGCTGTACCGGCGTGGCGGTCACCGGTTCCCGGTCGACCGCCGCAACTACCGACCACTGTGGCGGGCGGCCGGTGCCCAACTGCACTGGCCGCTGTTCGCGCTGCCGGGCGGCCTCCACCCGTACGTGCACGTCACCGCCGCCGCCACGGTCATCGGTGGTCGGGCCCCGCAGTTCGTCCGGGCGACCGACCCCCACCCGCTGCTCGCCTGCCTGTTCGAGGTGCTCGACCTCACCACCTGCGGCTGGGAGTACGGCCGGGTACGGGTCGACCACGACGGCGCGTCGCTGGTCGGTCGACTGATCTCGACCGCCCGGGACGTCCGGGCGGCGATGAAGGAGCCACCGTCGCTGCCGCCGTCGACCCGGGAACTCATGCGCAGCAACCGGACCGTCAACGTCTTCGACCTCACCGGTGACCGGGTGGTCGGCACGATCAACGTGGGCGCGGAGCTGCGACCGGCGCTGCTGACCTGACGCCGCCATCCCCGGACCACGGGTCAGGAGCGGGCCGGGACGACGATCGGTAGTCGGACGGTGAAGGTGCTGCCCTGACCCAGGACGCTCTCGACGTCGATCGTGCCGTCGTGCGCCTCGACGAGCTTGCGCGCGATGGACAGGCCGAGCCCGCTGCCGCCGGTGCTGCGGGCCCGGGAGTCGTCGGCCCGCCAGAACCTGTCGAAGATCCTGGCCTGGTCGGCGGGGTCGATGCCGGTTCCGGTGTCGGACACCGCGATGGCCAACTGGTCGTCGCGCACGGCGCAGTGCACGACGACCGAGCCGCCCGGGGTGGTGTGCCGGACCGCGTTGGCGACGATGTTGCCGACGATCTGGCGCAGTCGGGCGCCGTCGACCGCCATCTCCAGGTCGGTGCCCACCGAGGTGCGCAGCCGTACCCCGGCGGCCTCGGCGGCGCCCCGGTGCGCCTCGACGACCTGCTCCAGCAGGTCGGCCACGAAGTACGGCTCGCGGTGGATGCGCAGGTCGCCGGCGTCGGCGGCGGCCAGGTCCCGCAGGTCGTCGATGATGTGCTGCAGCAGCAGCGCCTCGTCGAGCAGCAGGGTGAGCAGTTGGGTGTCGAGCTGCGCCAGACCGTCCTGGGCGGCCTCCAGCCAACTGCGCATGTTGGTCAGCGGGGTGCGCAACTCGTGCGCCACGTCGCTGACCATGTTCCGGCGCAGCGCCTCGGTCTGTTCGCGCCGGGCGGCGAGGTCGTTCAGCGCGGTGGCCAGCAGGCCGATCTCGTCGCGGGTGGTCACCGGCACCCGGGCCGGTTCGGCCATCGGCTGCCGGGTGGCGTCGGTGAGCGCCCGCAGCGGTCGGACCAGCCGCCGCCCGACCAGCACGGTGATCAGCACGGTGGCCACCAGCACCGTTCCGGTCACCTGGGCGATGCGCACCACGTTCGCCCGGGACAGGTTGAACACCGGCTCGGCGCCACCCTGGGCCTCGTCGGTCACGAACAGCAACGCCGGTGGCGCCACGTACGCGCGCAGTTGGGCCGTGCGCGCCTTCTGCAGGCAGCCGTCGACCTGCTTGTCGAATCCGGAGTCACGGCTGCGTACCGCGGTACGGTCCGCCCTGATCTCGACCCGGGTCGGTGCTCCGAGCTCGCGGAGGCAGCTCTTGGTCAGGGTCTCCAGTTGGGTGATCCCGTCGGCCTCGCTCGGCAACGGCTCCGTCAGCTCCGCAGGCAGGCAGAACTCGACGATGCCGCGGTCTCTCGCGTCGGTCACCTGCACCGAGGCCCGTCCGGTCGGACCGACCACCACCCTCGCGTCCGCCGTGGATTCGGCCTGGACGCAGCCGAGCTGCCGGGTGGCCAGGTCCCGGGTGGTGGTGCTCTCCCGCTTGGTCAGCCGGTACGGCCCGACCGCGCGCGGATCGGTGCGCTCGGTCCCGCCGGTCAGGCCGAGGTCCACCTGCAACGGGTCGACGGTCGCCGACGGTCGGGCCGTCTGCAACGACGGGCCGTCCGGCGCGGAGTCGGCGATCACCTGCCGGTCCGGGGTCATCAGGGTGATCCGGCGTTCGAGCCGGTCGGCCCGCCCGGCGAGCACCGCCTCCACGCCAGTCCAGTCCCGGTGGGTGGCGGCGTGGGTCAACAGCGTGTCGTAGATGCTCTTGTCGTCGGCGAGCGAGCGGCCCTGTTCCTGTCGGATCGCCCGGGTGGTCGACTGCACGGCCAGCCAGGTCGTGGCCAGGATCGCGCAGACCGCCACCAGCAGCGAGGTGGCCAGCAGCCGCACCACCAGGCTGCGGTGCAGGGGGACCCGTTGCCGCTTCACGACGTGCCGGCACCCAGCTTGTAACCGACGCCGTAGACGGTCAGCAGCTGCTGCGGCCGGCGGGGGTTGGCCTCGATCTTGCGGCGCAGGTTCATCACGTGGACGTCGATGGTGCGCCCGGTCGACTCCCGGTCGACGCCCCGGGTGTGTTCCAGCAGTTGACCACGGCTGAACACCCGACCGGGCTGACGGATCATCGCGGCGAGGATGGCGAACTCGCCGGCCGTGCAGTCGACCGGGGCATCCCCCGCGGTGACCAGGCGGCGGGCCTCGTCGACGGTGAGCCGCCCGAGCCGGTGCACCGGCGACTGCTGGGGTGCGGTCCGGACCCGACGCAGCAGCGTCCGGATCCGGGCGACCAACTCGCGCGGGCTGTACGGCTTGGTCATGTAGTCGTCGGCGCCCAGATCCAGCCCGCGCAGCAGGTCGTCCTCGGCCGACCGCGCGGTCAGCATCAGCACCGGCACGTCCGACTCCTGGCGGATCATCCGGCAGACCTGCATGCCGTCCAGTTTCGGCAGCATCACGTCGAGCAGGAGGAGGTCGAACGGCTGTTCCCGGGCCTGGCGCAGGGCCGTCTCACCGTCGGCCACGATCGTCGCCCGGTGACCCGCCGCGACGAGGTACCGGCGCAGCGCCTCGGCCTGCCGCTCGTCGTCCTCCGCGAGCATCACGTGTGCGCACATGGTGGGGAATATAGAGCAGGTCACCGGGGTGCGAATCCTGCGAAAGGTGGTGACACCGGGTGTCCTCCGGTCCTTCCGCAGTTCGGTGGACGGGTGGGGTGGGGACCCGGCGACCGTGAGAAGAAGGTCATCCCGGCCCCTGACCGGTTCCTGACAAACCGGTGTCACGATCGGCCCGCAGGGCTGCCGTCGGCACTCGGAACCGTCGCGGTCCGCATCCGGGCCGTCATGGTTCGTGTCCCGGGACGTCGCGGCCGGTGGCGTCGCCCCGGTCGGGACGACGCCACCGTGGCAGGGCGGTCGTGGACCTCCCGCGCTCGCGGCTACTTCCGCTTCGCGGCGACCTCACGCTCACACGCCGGGGAGTACTTCAACCCCTTGGAGATCGAGTCCGAGTCGTTGTCCTTGCCGCCGAAGGCCCAGCCCGTGCCGTCCGAGCCCACCTCGACGTACCGGACGCCCTTCTCCTTCAGGCACTTCACCACGTCCCGCGCGAAGTCCTTCGCCTCCGGGTTGGCCGGGTCCAGCTCCCACGGCGGCAGCGGCATCAGGGCGTCGCACGCCCTGCTCGCCTCGCCGACCTTGCCCGACTTGGTGGTGCCGGCACGTTCCCTGTGGACGTCGACACCGTGCTCCAGCATGCACTTCTCGTACGGTTTGTAGCGCGCCTTGGTGTCCTCCTCGGTGTCGTCCAGGCGCTCCCGTGGCCGCTCGGCCTGCGGCGTCGCCGACGTGGTGGGAGTGGGCGGGCCGGTATGGAGGGTGGCCACCTCCGCCTGCTGCGTGGTGGCACCGGCCTCGGGCCGGTCGTCGCCGGCGGCCGAGCACCCTGTGCCGCCGATCAGCACGGCGGTGAACAGCGCGGCCATCAGTTGCTTCCTCATCGTGACGCCTTCCGGTCGGCTCTACGGCGATCTCGCCGAAACCGAGCATCACCGTCGACTGTCAGGAAGCTGTTTACCGCGGCGGACGAACACCGGCCCGCCGCACCGCCGGGACGACGACGCCTCCCGGGTGACCGCGTCGAGGCAGAGGTCGTCCGGGACCAATCGTGTCGGTGGATACGAGTACGGTTTCGGTGCCCGGCCGGCAGGGTCGTCGGCGCACTTCGCCGGGGCGGGAGCGGCCGGCCCGGTGGGCGACTGACCGTGGAGGGGAGCGAGGGTGACGCAGCGCAGAGCACTTGTGGTACGCGGTGGATGGGAGGGGCACCAGCCGGTCCGGGCGACCGAGCTGTTCCTCCCCTTCCTCGAAGGCAACGGCTACACCGTGCGGATCGAGGAGTCCACAGAGGTCTACGCCGACGCCGCCGCGATGGCCGACACCGACCTCGTCGTACAGTGCATGACGATGGCGGAGATCACCGCCGAGCAGGTGGCGGGCCTGAGTGCGGCGGTGGTCGCCGGGACGGGCCTGACCGGCTGGCACGGCGGCATCGTGGACGCCTTCCGGGCCTCGTCGGACTACCTGCACCTGGTGGGCGGCCAGTTCGCCACCCATCCGGGTCGGCAGCCCTGCGAGCGCAGCGGGGGCGAGGAGGACAACTTCCTGCCGCACACGGTGACGGTCACCGACCTCGGCCGGGAGCATCCGGTCACCGCCGGGATCGCCGACATCGAGCTGGTCACCGAGCAGTACTGGGTGCTGCACGACGACCTGATCGACGTGCTGGCCACCACCGTCCACCCCACCCGGGACTGGCACCCCTGGCACCGGCCGGTCACCTCGCCGGCGATCTGGACCCGACGTTGGGGCGCCGGCCGGGTCGTCGTGACGACCCCGGGTCACAGCCTCGACGTGCTGGAACACCCGTCCGTGCGGACCGTCATCGAGAGGGGGATGCTGTGGGCGACCCGCACCGCGTCGGCATCGTAGGACTCGGGGTCATCTCCCGCGCCTATCTGGACACCCTGGCGCACCACCCCGAGATCAGCATCGTCGCGGTGGCCGACCTGGACGCCACCCGGTCGGCCGAGGCCGCCGCCACGATCCCCGGTGCCGCGGCGGTGGGCGTCGCGGACCTGCTCGCCCGCCCGGACGTGCAGACGGTGCTCAACCTGACCATCCCCGCGGCGCACGCCGAGATCTCGCTCGCCGCGATCGACGCGGGCAAGCACGTGTACGTCGAGAAGCCGCTCGCCGTGACGTTCCCGGACGGTCGGGCGGTCGTCGACCGGGCCGCAGCGGCCGGCGTCCGGGTAGGCTGCGCGCCGGACACCGTCCTGGGCACCGGGACGCAGACGGCCCGTGCGGCGATCGACGGCGGGCTGATCGGGCGTCCGCTGGCCGCCTCGGCCGTCATGGTCACCCCCGGGCACGAGCGCTGGCATCCGCACCCCGACTTCTACTACGCCCCGGGGGGTGGCCCGTTGCTGGACATGGGCCCGTACTACCTCTCGGCGTTGATCCACCTGCTCGGGCCGGTACGCGCGGTGACCGCGGCGGCCAGCCGGCTGCGCCCCGAGCGGGTCGTCGGCTCCGGCCCACGCCTGGGCCAGCGCATCCCGGTGCAGGTGGACACCCATGTGAGCGGCGTGCTCGAACACGCCAGCGGTGTGCTGTCCACCATCACCACGAGTTTCGACGGGGTCACCACGACGGCCGCGCCGATCGAGGTGCACGGGGAGACCGGCACCCTGGCGGTGCCCGATCCGAACTACTTCGACGGCGAGGTCCGGCTCTGCCCGCTCGGCGGTGACGGATGGCGGGTGCTCCCGCCGTCGGCGGGTTACCGGGAGGGCGCCCGGGGCCTCGGGTTGATCGACGCGGTCCGGGCCGATGCCACGCGGGCGCCCCGGGCGGGCGGTGACCTGGCGTTGCACGTGCTCGACACGATGACGGGCCTGCTGCGGGCGGCGGCCGAGGGTCGGCGGATCGCGCTGACCACGACGGTGCGGCGACCCAGCCCCGTCCCGCTCACCCCCACCGGGGAGTGGCAGGGGCGCTGACCGGCGCGGACAGCTCCTTGGCCAGGCAGACCGTGCCGTCCGGGCTGGTCAGTGGCACCGGCTGGTAGCCCACGCTCCGGTAGAGGTCGATGTTGCGCAGGCTCCGGGTGCCGGTGAACAGCAGGATGCGGTGGCACTGCGGCCCGGCGGTGGCCTCGACGGCCCGCAACAGCCACCGGCCCAGCCCCCGGCCGCGCAGGTCGGGCACGACGGCGAGCCGGCCCAGGTGGCAGTCGGTGCCGTCGGTGCGGATCCGCACCATGCCCAGCAGCCGGCCGTCACGCCAGACGCCGGTGGTGTGCCAGCTCTCCAGCCACTCCCGTACCTCCTCCGGCGACTCGTGCAGCGGTGGGATGGCAAGCGTGTCGTTGGCCACCGCCTCCTCGGTCCAGCAGCACCGTTGCAGCACGGTGACCTCCGGGGCGTCGTGCGGGGTCAGCCGCCTCGCGTAGGAGCCCGGCAGCGGGCCGGGCACACTGTCGGCCCGCCCGCGCTCGCGCATCGGCCGCAGGGCGTGGGCCAGCCGGACCACCTCGTCCAGCAGCGCGACACCCGTGGCGTCCCGGCCGGCGTCCGGCCGCAGCCGGCCGTCCACCACGGCGTCGCCGATGCCGATGGCGACCGTGGCGCCCGTCGGCACCAGGCGCAGCGGGGTGACCACCTGCTTGGCGTGCGCCACCGCCCGGGTGCCGGCCGCGGTGTAGCCGTAGCTGACGAAGCCGATCGGCTTCCACGCCCACTCGCTGCCGAGGTAGTCCAACGCGTTCTTCAGGGTCGCCGGCATCGCGTGGTTGTACTCCGGGGTGACCGCGATGAAGCCGTCCGCCGCGTCGACGGTCGCGCTCCACCGGCGGGTGTGCTCGTGCCGGTAGACACCCGACGACGGGGATTCCTCCTCGTCGAGGAACGGCAGCTCCAGGTCGCCGAGCGCCACCGGCACCACCTCGACGTCGAGCTCGGCGGCCCGGGGGGAGACCGCTTCGAGCAACCACCGCCCCACCTCGGGGCCGAGCGCGCCGGGGCGGGTGCTGCAGGTCAGCGCAAGAATGCGAAGCGGTCTCGTTGACATAGAAACGAAGGCTAGATGCTAGATTGATTACATGTCAACTAAGTCGGGGTCGGCCCGTTGGCTGGAGCCGGCCGAGGAACGGGCCTGGCGGGCCTGGCGGCGGGTGATGGTCGCCGTCCAGACCGGCACCGCGCGTGACCTGGCGGTGATCGGCCTCTCCGAAGCCGACTACGAGGTGCTGAGCACCCTGTCGGAACAACACGCACAGACCAGCACGCTTGGCGAACAGGCCGACAAGATGGGCTGGTCACGCAGCCGGCTGTCCCGGCACGCGAGCCGGATGGAAGCGCGCGGGCTGTTGCGCCGCGCACCGGATCCGGCCGACGGCAGGGGCTGCCTGCTCGTGCTGACCGCACCGGGCCGGGCCGCCCTCCGGGACGCCGCACCGGTCCACGTCGAGTCGGTACGGCGGCACCTCATCGACCGGCTAGCCCCTCGGGACCTCGCCGCCCTCGAACAGATCGCCGGACGGCTGGAGCAGCCCCGCTCCGACGACGATCCCGACGGGTCAGGGCAGTCCCCGGCGTGATCGTCCTCCGCGGGACTGTCCACCGTCGACCCGGGCGGGCGGTCCGGCACCGCATCCGACCGGCGGGCCCCGGACGCCCCGGCTCTAGATCGGGAAGCGGCCGTGCCGCCAGTGCCAGTGACCGCCGGCCGTCAGGTGGTCGACGATCGCGCGTTGCAGCACGGTACGCCGGGGTAGCTGGTCGAGCGGCGTGCTGAGCGTACGGAAGGCGAACCGTAGTACCTCGACGTCGGCGTCCGGCCCGTCCTGCGGCACGTAGGGCTGCAACTCGAACCGGCGCTGGAACCGGATGATGTTGGAGTCCTCGGGGAGGTAGTCCCGCAGTTGCGGATCGAGCAGCCAGGAGCCGCAGGAGAAGGCGGTGTGGTCCTCGTCGGGGAAGTGCCGGGGGAAGAACTCCCGGGCCGCGTCGAGCGACGCGTCGACCGCCTCCGGCGTCAGCGGCCCCGCGTCCGGGATGTGCAGGTCGATGGCGCTGCCACCACGCTGGTGCTGGAGCCGGCCCAGCTCGTAGAGGCCGCCACGGACGTGCAGGGTCAACCAGCTCTGCATGACCGGCCAGCCCTCGCCGTGCATCCGCCTGTCGATCGCCAGGTTGCGGCCCAGGTCGGCGAGGGTCGTCCAGGAGACGGACCCGGCGATGCCGTGCTCGCGGTGAAACCCGGTGACCACGTCGACCAGGGCGAGGTAGCCGTACACGTAGAGGTGTCGCCAGGCGGGGCCCCGGTCGCGGGGAAGCTCCGGGCCGGGCGACAGCCACTCGTAACCGCCGAGGTCGGCGCGGACCAGGGCCGTCGAGCGGTCGAGCAGCCAGCGCAGCTCCGGGGTCCACAGGGGAGAGTCGGGGTCGGGCCAGCCGGCCATGATCTCGGCGGCGTCGTCCGGTCGTACCGCGAGCCGGTCGAGGATCTCCGACGCGTCGGCCCTGGCGGGCAGCGGGGTCGACGGTCGGTCACCGGCGAGCCGGTGCACCCGCTCGACCTCCTCGACGGGCAACCCGAGTCGGGCGGCGATGTCGTCCAGGTCCACCGGCTGATCGTACCGGCCACCGGGCTGTCCTCCGCACTCCGTCAGGGCGTTACCGGACCCGACGCGTGGACGGGGCTGTACCGCAGCCCGGTGGCGACCGCCAAGGCGTCCCGGTCGATCTCGGACCGCACGGCGAAGCCGGCCGGCACGGCACCCACCAGCGCCAGCACACCATCGCGACGTCCGCGTGTGCTGTCCGACGACTCAGGAGCGGCCCACCGCGCCCAGGGCATGTTTGTCGGGTTTGCCGCTCGGCCCGACGGGGACCCCCGTGATCTCTTCGACGGTCCTCGGGGCCGCGGCCTCCCCCAGGGCCGCCACGACCCGGGCGCGTAACCGTCCGGCATCCGGCGAGTGGCCGGCGGCCGGCACCACGTACGCGTGCACCGCCTCGCCGGTGACGTCGTCGGGGCGGCCGACCACGTACGCCTCGGCGACCGAGGGGTCGGCGGCGAGGACCCGTTCGATCGGGCCGGCGTACACCAGGTTGGCGTTGACGATGACGACGTCCCGGACCCGACCGGCCAGGTGCAGGTAGCCGTCGGCGTCCAGCCGGGCCAGGTCGCGGGTGCGCACCCAGCCGTCGGTGAACACGTCGGCGGTCTCGACCGGGTCCGCCCAGTAGGCGGTGGCCTGCGCCGGGGTCCGGACGAAGAGTTCACCCTCGGTGGCGGGGCGGCCGTCCGCGTCCCGGATCGACAGGTCGACCACGGCGGGTGCCCGGCCGACCGAGGCGAGCCTGCCCGGGTCGGCCAGCAGCTCGCCCGGGGTCACCATCGCGATCATGCCGGTCTCGGTCTGGCCGTAGCCGTGGAAGACCACCGGGCCGAGCACGTCGAGCGCCTCGGCGAGCCGGGACGCGGTGAGCGGGGAGCCGGAGACGACGAGGGCGCGCAGGCTGCCCAGGTCGACCGGGTCGGTGCGCTGGTCGCGGACGAGTTGGTGCAGCTTGCCGACGGTGATCACACTCGCCGTGGCCCGGTGCCGGGTGACCATGCCGGGGAAGCCCGGCGGGCGGGCGGCGACCAGGGTGCCGCCCGCGGCGAGGGTGAGGATGCCGTACTCCAGCATCACCTGGCTGCTCAGCGAGCCGAAGACGAGGTAGCGCCCCAGCCGGGGGGCGAGTTCGGCGATCGCCGGCGGCCACCGGTCCGGGTACGGCGCCCAGGCCGCGCTCATCGCCGCGTACGTCTGGGCGCAGCCCTTGGGACTGCCGGTGCTGCCGCTGGTCCAGGTGATCCTCGCGATGTCGGCGGGCCGGCCGGCGGCGACAAGCGGGGTGCCGTCGTCGGGGGTCCGCGCCAGCGTGGCGAGCCGGGCGTCGTCGACGAGCAACGCGTCGCCGCCGCCGGGCATCCGGTCGTGGTGCGTCGGGGTCAGCTCGGGCCGGAGCCCGGACACCCGGGCGCCCACGGCGAACGCCGCGACGACGGCGGCGAAGGCCTCCGGGGTGACCCCGAGCCGCAGCGCCACCCCGGTACCCGGCCCGATGCCGGCGGCGCGCAGCCCGGCGGCGACGCGCCGCACCAGCCCCGACATCTCGGTCGCGTCGACGATCCGGTCGCCGTCCTCGAACACCGGCCGGTCGCCACCGGTGGCGAGCAGCCGCAGCACGGGCTGCGGCCAGACCTCACCACCGGTGGCGGTCCCGCCGGCCGGCTCGCCGGTCGCCGCGCGGCGACCTGCCCGGCCGTCCCCCGCCGACTTCGGGACGACCGGGCCGGACTCAGCCGGCAGCAGCCCGGCCGGGTCGTGCTCCGCCGAGAGCAGCCCGGCCGGGTCGGGCTCAGCCGGCATCGGACGGCACGTCCCCGGCATCGGTCAGCACACCCTTGAGGAACTGCGCGAGGGGTTGCTGGTGTACGCCGGGGATGTCCCAGTTGTTCTCCAGGTTCTCCGCCAGGTGGTGCGTGGCGACGACCCGGCCGCCCCGGTGCACCCGGACGACGGGGTGCAGGTAGCTGGCGTCGTGGGCGCGTTCGGCGTCGTTCTCGGCGATCCGGGGGATCGTGACGTCGAACGGGTCGACCTGGTCGTGGTCCGGGCCGTACTCCAGGGTGGTCACCAGGGCGAACGGTTCGGGGCCGAGGCCACCGTCGCGCAGGTGGGCGACCGGCACCTCCTCGTGGTAGCGCGCGGTGCCGTCGGAGATGACCACGACGTCGCCGAGGACGCCGAACTGCTGCCACAGCGCCGAGGTCCGGTTGATCCGGGAGATGATCGCGTCGGTGATCGCCTCCGGGGTGCCGTCCAGCGTGGTGGACGGCCACGGGGTGCCGTGGTGCCGGGCGGCGAGCATCCGGTGCAGGGCGCGTACGCCGTACCGGAAGCCGTGGATGAAGCCGTTCGTCGAGCGCTTGAAGTCGCGTTGCTGGGTGAGGGTGCCGGCGAAGTACAGGCCGGGCACGTTCACCGACTCGAAGCCGGAGGTCTGCTCGGGGAAGCGGTCGTCGATGACCAGCCGGGGCCGGGCCGACGGGTCGAAGATGCTCGCGTCGAACCGGAAGCCGGTGCAGAGGATGACCCGGTCGTAGTCGAGCTGCCGGATCGACTCGCGGGTCCGGGCGTACCGGAAGTCGACCCGGTAGCCGCCGTCGTCACGTCGGGCGATCCGCTCGACGGTGCCGTCGAGCACCGCGTTCTGCGACTTGAGCTGGTAGGTGTCGAGGAAGTTGTTGTTCACCGCGCGCAGGTGCCCGACGTAGTGGGTCTGCCAGGCCAGCCGGATCGAGTGCGGGCCGGCGACGTGGATCACCGCGGCGGTCTCGACCAGGGCGTCGGCGGTCTCGAAGGCCGAGTTGCCCTTGCCGATGACGAGGACCCGCTGGTTGGTGAAGTCGTCCGGGTCCACGCTGACGGTGTCGTACCGCTCGGCGAGGTCGACGCCGTCGATCGGCGGGACGTACAGCTGGGAGACGCCGGTGGCGACGACGACCCGGCGGGCGGTCAGGGTGTCGGTGTCGGTCTCGACTGTGAACAGTCCGCCGTCGCGGGCGATCCGGGTGACCCGGGTGTCGTAGCGGATCCGCAGGCCCTCGGCGAAGGCGGCGAGGTAGCGCACCAGGTCGGCCGCGTCCGGGAAGTAGCGCCGGCTGAAGTTGCCGAACCGCAGCGCGGGGTCGTCGGTGAGCAGCGAGTTCCAGTCGGAGCGCAGGTTGAACTCCGGATCGTCGGAACCGGTCCAGACCTTGTTGATGGAGATCAGTTTCCGGTGCCGCGGATAGGTGGCGAAGAACGTCCCCGGCGTCGGTCCGGCCTCCAGCACCAGGTGGTCGCGTCCGTCGCGCTCCAACAGGGCGGCGAGCTGGAGCCCCGCCGGCCCGGCTCCGATGATCAGGTAGTCGAGCGTCATGCGGCGCACCGTATCGGCCTGATTTCAGAGCGTTCTGAGATTTCGTCTCTAGGGTCCGGTCACATGACGACAGAGATCGATCTCGCAGCCCCGCTGCGGATCGCCGACCTGAGCGCCGCCCGCGATCCGGTCCGGGTGGTGGTCGGGTCGGCGGTCCGCGACCGGGTCACCACCACCCGCCGGTTCCTGTCCGAGGTGCTCGGCGAGGACCGCGCGGTGTACGGCAGCACCACCGGTTTCGGTGCCCTGGTCGGGTACGCGGGCCGGGCCGACCTGCGCGACCAGGCCGACAACACCCTCGCCCACCTCGGTGCCGGCCAGGGTCCGGACCTCGCCCCCGAGATCGTCCGGGCGACGGTGCTGGTGCGGGCGTGGTCGCTGGCCCGGGGCGCGTCGGGGGTGTCGCCGCACGTGGTCGACGCGTTGGCGGCGATGCTCGGCACCACCTTCGTGCCCGCGGTGCCGAGGCTGGGTTCGGTGGGCGCCAGCGGTGACCTGATCCCGCTGGGCGCGGCGGCCCAGGCGCTGCGCGGTCGCGGCCACGCCTACCTCGACGGGGTACGCCTACCGGCGGCCGAGGCGTTGGAGAAGGCGGGCCTGCAACCGCTGCCGTTGGACGGTCGGGACGCCCTGGCCCTGGTCAACGGCACCTCGCTGACCACTGCGGCGACCGCGCTGGCGTTGTCCGCCGTCCGCGCCGCGCACCGGGCGGTGCAGGTGCTCACCTGCCTGCTGGCCGACCTGCTCGGGGCTGATCCGCAGTTCCTCGACGCCCGGCTGCTGCGGGCGTACGGCCATCCGGGCGCGATCGACGTGGGCGCGTCCATGCGGCGGGTCGGTGCCGGGCTGGTCCCGTCCGGCGAGCGCCCGTTGCAGGAGCCGTACAGCATCCGGTGCGCGCCGCAACTGCTCGGTGCGGCCGAGGACGCGTTGCGGCACGTCGATTCCGTGGTCACCGCCGACCTGGGCAGCGTCAGTGACAACCCGCTGTTCTTCCCCGACGACGATCTGGTGGTGCACGGCGGCAACTTCTTCGGGCAGCCGGCCGCGTTCGCCGCCGACCTGCTGTCGATGGTGGTGGCGCAGGTGGGAAACCTCGCCGAACGGCAACTCGACCTGCTCGTCGACCCGCACCGCAACGGTGGCCTGCCGCCGATGCTGGCCGCCGGCCCGGGGCAGCAGCACGGGCTCCAGGGGGTGCAGTTGGCCTCGACCGCGCTGATCGCCGAGATCCGCCGGGACGCCGTGCCGGCGAGCATGCAGAGCCTGCCGACCAACCTGCACAACCAGGACGTCATCCCGCTCGGCACCCAGGCCGCCCTGCGGGTATGGGACCAGGCCGGGCTGCTCCGGCTGATCGTCGGGTCGCTGGCGCTGGGGCTGCGGCAGGCCGCGTACGTGGGGGCGCGGACGCCGACCGCGCCGGGCTGCGGCGAGGCGCTGGCGGCGCTGGTCGCGGCGATCCCCCCGGTCGACCCGGACCGGCCGTTGGACGGCGACGTGCGGCGGGCCGCCGACGTCGTGGACGAACTCGGACTCTCGCTGACCTCTCTCACCCTGGATGGCCGTCGTGACGCTTGACTACCTGATCATCGGAGCCGGACCCGCCGGCCTGCAACTGGCCGCGCTGCTGGAGGCCGACGGCCGGCGCGACTATCTGGTGCTGGAGGGCGCTGACATCCCCGGCGCGTTCTTCGCCACCTATCCCCGGCACCGGCAGCTCATCTCCATCAACAAGCCGCACACCGGCTCCGACGACCCGGAGGAGAACCTGCGGCTGGACTGGAACTCGCTGCTCACCGACGACCCGGCGCTGCGGTTCACCACGTACACCGAGCGGTACTTCCCGGATGCCGACCAGATGGTCCGCTACCTGGCCGACTTCGCCGCGAAGACCGGGGTGAAGGTGCGCTACGGCACCCGGGTGACCTCGGTGTCCAAGGTGGACGGGGTCTTCGAGGTGCGGGCGGGGGAGACCTTCCGGGCCCGGCGGGTGGTCGTCGCCACCGGCGTGTCCCGGCCCTACCTGCCGGACATCCCGGGCCTGGAACTGGCCGAGCGGTACGCGGACATGCCCGTCGACCCGCGCGACTACCTCGACCAGAAGGTGCTGATCATCGGCAAGGGCAACTCCGCCTTCGAGACCGCGGACAGCCTGATGGAGACCACCACCCTGATCCACCTCGCCGGGCCGAGTTCGGTGCGGATGGCCTGGCGCACCCACTACGTCGGGCACCTGCGCGCGGTGAACAACAACTTCCTTGACACCTACCAGTTGAAGTCGGCGAACGCGATCCTGGACGGCCACGTCCGGCGGATCACCCGCGACGACGACGGCTACACGGTGACGTTCGCGTTCTCCCGCGCCGACGAGGTGACCAAGGAACTGCGCTACGACCGGGTGCTCGTCTGCACCGGCTTCGCCTTCGACGCGTCGATCTTCGACGACTCCTGCCGGCCGGAGCTGGCGATCCGGGACCGTTTCCCGGCGCAGACCGCGCAGTGGGAGTCGGTCAACGTGCCCGACCTGTTCTTCGCCGGCACCATCACCCAGGAGCGGGACTTCAAGCGCTCGACCAACGGGTTCATCCACGGCTTCCGCTACGGCGTACGGGCCCTGCACCGGATCCTCGAACGCCGGTACGGGGACACGCCGTGGCCGGCGGAGAAGCTGGACGCCAGCGGCGCGTCGATCGCCGACGCCGTCATCGCCCGGGTCAACCGCACCTCCGCCCTGTGGCAGCAGTTCGGTGTCCTCGCCGACGTGGTCACCGTGGCCGGTTCCGACGCCCGCTACCACGAGGAGGTGCCGGTGGAGTACTTCGCCCAGACCGGCCTGCGGACGGCCGACCACGACCATTCCGACGCCTTCGTGGTCACCCTGGAGTACGGCCCGGAGCACGACCAGGTGGACCCGTTCGACGTCACCGTCCGCCGGGTGGCGCAGGACGTCGTCGGTCAGGCGCACGACGCCGCGTACCTGCATCCGGTGGTGCGCCACCACCGGGCGGGGCAGGTGGTCGCCACCCACCACCTTGCCGAGAACCTGGAGAACCGGTGGGACCGGCCGGAGGTGCACGTGACGCCGTTGGCCGCCTTCGTCGACCGCTGCCTGAGCAGTGTCGGGGACTGACGTGCCGGCCGCCGACGAGGTGGGGCTCAACCTGGCCGACGTGGCCGCCGCCGCCCGGCGTCGCCTCGACCCGGTGCACTGGGACTTCTTCGCGGGCGGGGCGGGCGACGAACGTACCCTGCGGGCCAACGAGGCGGCCTTCGCCCGGCGCTGGCTGCGGCCCCGGGTGCTGCGCGGCACCGGCGCACGCGACCTGCGGATCTCGCTGTTCGGTGATGCGGTCTCGATGCCGGTGCTGGTCGCGCCGACCGCGTTCCACCGGCTGGCCCACCCGGACGGCGAGGTGGCCACCGCGCGGGCCGCCGCCGACGCCGGCACGGTCATGGTGGTGAGCATGGCGGCCACCCGGCCGGTCGAGGAGATCGCGGCGGCCGGCGGGCCGCTGTGGTTCCAGCTCTATCCGCACGCGGACCTGGCGTTCACCAGCACCGTGGTCCGGCGGGCGGTGGCCGCCGGCTGCCGGGCCCTGGTCGTCACTGTCGACTCGCCCGTGTTCGGTCGGCGCGAGCGCGACCTGCGGCACGGCTTCGTCGACCTGCCGCCCGGCCTGGTCTGCGAGAACATGCGCGACGCGAACGGCCGGGTCCGGGACGTCGAGATGAACGACGGGACGGGCTGGGAGCTGATCTCCGTGCTGCGCGGGCTCACCTCGCTGCCCATCCTGCTCAAGGGGGTGCTGCACCCGGACGACGCCCGACTGGCCGTCGACCACGGGGTGGACGGGGTGCTGGTCTCCAACCACGGCGGCCGGCAGCTCGACGGGGCGCTGGCCACCCTGGACGCGTTGCCGGCCGTCGTGGCGGCCGTCGGCGGACGGGTGCCGGTGCTTGTCGACGGTGGCCTGCGGCGGGGCGTCGACGTGGTGGTCGCGCTGGCGCTCGGCGCGACGGCCGTGCTGGTCGGCCGCCCGGTGCTCTGGGGGTTGGCGGTGGGCGGCGCGGTCGGGGTGCGGCACGTGCTGGAACTTCTGCGCGCCGACCTCGACCGGGCGTTGGCGCTTGTCGGTGCCGCCCGACCGGGCGACCTCGGCGTCGACCTGGTCAGCACCGGGGCCCCGGGATGAGCGGGCCGGTCGGGCTGGTCGTGCTGGTCGCGCTCGGGGTGGGCTGGACCCTGCCGCGCTGGCTGCCGGCGACTGTGGTGCGGCTGCGCCAGTGGGTGTTCGCCAAGGTCAACGGCGGGGAGGGCATCCCGGTGCCGGGCCCGCTCGTCGACGTCGAACACTTCGAACGGGTCTACGCGGACCCGGCGGCGGACGGGCGTAGTCGGGGTGCCGGCCTCTCCGACCTGTTCTGGTACTGGCTCTCACCCGGGCCGCACATGCACCAGGAGCACCTGGAGCCGGGGGAGCGCTACCGGACGGTGGCCGGGGTGACCCGGCGGGTGCTCGCCCTGCGCCCGCAGCGGGCCGACGCGCTCGCCACCGCGGCCACCCGGCGGGTGCTCGACGAGCTGCCGGCCGGGCGGATCCACCACGTCCGGCTGCGGGACCTGATGATGCCGGTGTGGGCGGAGGTCTTCCACGAGCTGATCTTCGGCGAGGTCTGCCCGCCGTCGGTCCGGGCGCTGATCGTCGCCAACGCCGCCGACGTGGCCGCCGCCCTGAAGTGCACCGGGCTGCGGCACCTGGACCGGCGTGACCCGCTGACCAGGTATCTGCGCGGGCGGGTCGAGGCGGGCACCTGCCCGGTGACGCTGCCGGCGCCGTTCACCACCGAGGAGACGGCCTGGTACCTGCACGGGGCGTTCGGCACCACCGCCGTGGTGCAGATGTCCGAGGCGATGGCCCACGTGCTGCTGGCCCTGGCCACCCGCCCGGACCTCCAGCGTGGCCTCGACGACGACGACGCGCTGGACCGGGTGATCGACGAGACGCTGCGGGTGCACCCGCTCTTCGGCGTGGCCCACCGGATCACGTCCGCGCCGATCGTGCTGCCCACCGGGGTCACCCTGCCTGCCGGCTCGGTGCTGCTCTTCAACTACCTGGCGTTCCAGCGCAGCGGGTCGGCCGCCGACGAACGGTTCGACCCGGACCGGTGGCGCACGCTCAGCCGCCGGGACGCCCGTTTCATCCCGTACGGCGTCACCGCGAACCGGGCCTGCCCGGCGCGCGGGGTCGCGCCGGTGATGATGCGCGCCGCGACCCGCGAGGTGCTGCGCCGGTACGCCCTGGCGTCCTCGGTCGCGCACAGCCGGTCGCTGCCCAGCCGGGGCCCGGCCTACCTGACCCCGGCCGGGGTGACCGGCCCGGGACGGTTCCGGCTGGCCGCGATGCGGTGGCGGGACCGCTGGGCCGACGTGGGGCGCAGTGTCCGGCAACTCGTGTTCGGCGCCTGGATGGTCGTCGACGCCCGACGGCAACGGTTGTGCACCACCTACTTCGAGGAGGCGGTCCGGTGACCCCGACACAGTTGGCACCACGGTTCTTCATCGCGGTCGCGGTGATCCTGATCTTCTGCAAGGCGGTGGCCTGGCTGCTCGGCCGGGTGGGTCAGCCCGCCGTGGTCAGCGAGATGCTCGCCGGCGTGCTGCTCGGCCCGTCGCTGCTCGGGCTCGTCCTGCCGGAGGTGAAGGACGCCCTGTTCCCGACCGCCCTGCTCCCGGTCCTCTACGTGGTGGGTCAGGTCGGCCTGGTGCTGTTCATGTTCCAGGCCGGGTACGCGTTCACCTCCCACCGGGTCACCGGCCTCGTCGGCACCGCCGGGCTGGTGTCGTTGGCCGGGGTGACCGCGCCGCTCGTGCTGGGGGTGGGGCTGGTCCTGGTGACCGCGGACGCGGTGCCGATGCGGGCCGACGGGACGTCGATCGGCGTGTCGGCCGCGTTCGTCGGGGTGGCGCTGGCCATCACCGCCTTTCCGATGCTGGCCCGGATCATCACCGAACGCGGGCACGCCGGGACCAGGCACGGCACCCTGTCCCTGGCCAGCGGCGCGCTCGACGACATGGTCGCCTGGATCATGCTGGCCGTGGTGCTGGCCTTCGCCTCCGGCCGGGCCGGGCCGGCGATCGTCACCGCCGGTGGCGCGGTCCTGTTCGCGCTGCTGCTCTGGCTCTGCGGGCGGCGGGTGACCTCGGCGCTGATGACCAGTCCCCGCCTCAACGACGGCGCCCGGGTGCTCGGCACGGTGGCCCTGCTCTTCCTGGTCGCCTGGTACACCGACGAGATCGGCCTGTACGCGGTCTTCGGCGCGTTCGCGGTCGGGGTGGTGATGCCGCGCACCGACAACACCGACCGGGTGGTGGACACCCTCACCCCGGTCGCCGCGACGGTCTTCCTGCCGTTGTTCTTCACCTATTCGGGGCTGCGTACGGAGTTCGGGCTGCTGGGCAGCGCGCCGGTGCTGCTCTTCGCGGTGGCCTGTGTGACCGTGGCGATCGTCGGCAAGTTCGGGGCCTGCTGGTCGGCGGCCCGGTTCCGGGGTGAGTCGCAGGGCGTCGCGTTGCGGGTGGGCGCGCTGATGAACGCCCGGGGACTGATGCAGCTCATCGCGCTCAACGTCGGGTTGGAGGCGGGCATCGTGAACTCGTCGTTGTTCACGGTGCTGGTGGTGGTGGCGCTGGTCACCACGATGATGACGACGCCGTTGCTGAGCTGGATCGAACGACGGGAGGCCCGCAGGGGCACCGGCGTCCGGCCCCCGGTGCTCGCGGTAGCGAAATGATAAAAAGATAGCTATCACTATTTAGCCGCACTCTGTGCGATTGTGGACGCATGCGCGGGGGAGGACCGAACCGGTTGCTGTTGGTCGAGGACGACGAGGAACTGGCCGGTCTGCTCACCGAGACACTGGTCGGTGACGGGTTCGTCGTCGACCACGCCTCGGACGGCCAACGTGGTCTCCATCTCGGACTGACCCGCACCTACGACGTGATGGTGATCGACCGGATGTTGCCGGCGCTCGACGGGCTCGACCTGGTCACCCGGTTACGCTCGCGGAAGATCCCGGCCCGCGCGCTGATGCTCACCGCGCTCGGCACGGTGGGCGACCGGATCGCCGGCCTGGACGCGGGCGCCGACGACTATCTGATGAAACCCTTCGACCTGGACGAACTGACGGCCCGGATCCGGGCGTTGTGCCGGCGCACCGCCGAGTCGGCCAACGTCCTGCGCATCGGCGCCGGACTGCTCGACCTGACGCCCCGCGACGCGGTGCTGGCCGACGGCACCCGGGTGGCGCTGTCCGCCCGCGAGTTCGAGCTGCTGCGGGTGCTGGCGGCCCAACCGAACCTCGTGCACTCCCGGGCGGAGCTTCGCCGTCGGGTCTTCGACGAGGCCGCGGCGGCATCGATGGTGGACACCTACGTCTACTACCTCCGCCGCAAACTCGGCCGGGCGGTGATCCGTACCGTGCACGGGCTGGGCTACCGGATCGGAGCGCTCTGATGGAGCTGGTGGAGCAGGCGATGGTCCGCCGGGCCCGGCTGCGGATCGGCCTGCTGGTCGGGTTGGCCATCGGGGGCCTGCTGTTGTCGGCCGGCGGCATCTCCTACGCCGTCCTGGTCCGCAGCCAGGAGGCCCAGATCCAGCGCGAGCTGGCCTGGGGCACCAGCCACGCGGTCATCGCCGGCCCGCCCGCATGCAGCTGGATCTTCCAGTACGACGGAAAGACGGTGGACACCGGCGTCAACCCGCCCCCGCCCGGCTTCCCGCTGGCCGGTGCGCTGTCAGCGGTGGCGGCCACCGGGAGGACCGAGATCGACGCCGTCACCCGCAACGGCACGACCTACCACGTGCGCACCGAGTCCCGGGACGACGGGATGGTCGTCCAGGCCGTGTTCGACGCGCGCTTCCAGTTGTCCGACCGCCGGCACCTGCTGCTGGCGTTCAGCCTCGCCGCGGCGGTCGGACTGCTCGTCGCCGTGCTCACCGGCGCGCTCGTCGGTCGTCGGGCCGTCGCGCCGCTCGCCGAGGCGCTGACCCGGCAGCGCCGGTTCATCGCCGACGCCAGCCACGAGCTGCGTACGCCGATCGCCCAGGTGCACATCCGCGCCCAGCTGATGGCCCGGCGGGCGCGTAGCGGTGGCAACGCCGTGCACCTGGAGGACCTGGACCGACTGATCGGCGGCACCCGCCGACTCGGTGAGATCGTGGACGACCTGCTGCTCTCCGCCCAGCTCGCCGCCGCCCCCGCCGACCGCCGGACGTACCCGTCGGTCGACCTCACCGGGCTCGTCGGGGCGGCGGTCGCCGCCGAGGCGGACCGGGCCGCCGAACGCCAGATCACCCTGACCGTGGACCTGCCCGGTGACCCGCTGCCGGTGTCGGGGGTCGAGTCGGCGTTACGTCGGGTCGCCGGTGAGCTGCTCGCCAACGCGCTCGCCCATACGCCCCCCGGGGGGCGTATCGACGTGTCGCTACGGGCCGGCGGCGACTACGCCGAGTTCGTGGTCGCGGACACCGGGGACGGGTTCGACCAGGCGGACGCCCGGCGCATCTTCGACCGGTTCCACCGGGGCGGAGGCTCCGGGGAGCATCGCTTCGGGCTGGGGCTGGCCCTGCTCCAGGAGGTCGTCACGAGCCACCGGGGCACCATCGAGGCCGAGGGCCGTCCGCACCAGGGAGCGGTGTTCACGGTGCGGCTGCCCGCGACCCGACCACCTCGTGCCACGGAGCGGGTCTCGGCGATCCGACGGCTGCGGGTACGGCAACTGGTCGAACGGTGAGCCGGCGGTCACCACAGCCGGCACCTCCGGCGGAAAAAAGAACCCACCCGTGATGTCGAGAACGGGGAGCCGGCGTCGTCCCCGGGGTGAAACGCGGCCAGAATGGCTGTCGTACCGGCACCGAGGAGAACACCGATGGCGAAGTACCTGCTGCTCAAGCACTACCGGGGCGCTCCGGCCGCGGTCAACGACGTACCGACGGACCAGTGGACGCCCGAGGAGATCTCGGCGCACATCCAGTACATGAACGACTTCGCGGCCCGGCTGGAGGGCACCGGGGAGTTCGTCGACGGTCAGGCGCTCGCCCCCGAGGGGACGTTCGTCCGCTACGACGGCGAGGGCCGTCCACCTGTCACCGACGGCCCCTTCGCCGAGACCAAGGACCTCATCGCCGGCTGGATGGTGATCGACGTCGACAGCTACCAGCGCGCCGTCGAGCTGGCCGGGGAGCTGTCGGCCGCCCCTGGGGCGGGCGGGAAGCCGATCCACGAGTGGCTGGAGCTGCGCCCGTTCCTGACCGAGCCGCCGACCATCACCGAGTGACCTGATGGACGCCGACCTGCTGCGCCGCCTCACCCCGGAGGTGCTCGGGGTGCTGGTCCGCCGGGGAGCCGACTTCGCGGCGGCCGAGGACGCCGTGCAGGACGCGCTGGTGCAGGCGGTCGGGGTCTGGCCTGCCGATCCGCCCCGGGATCCGAAGGGTTGGCTGGTCACGGTCGCCTGGCACCGGTTCCTCGACGCCACCCGGGCGGACGCCGCCCGCCGTCGGCGGGAGGACGTCGTCGTCGAGGAACCGGTCCCCGGGCCCGCGTCCGGGCTGGACGACACGCTCCAGCTCTACTTCCTGTGCGCCCACCCGGCGTTGACCCCGTCGTCGGCGGTCGCGTTGACCCTGCGCGCCGTGGGCGGGCTGACCACCCGCCAGATCGCCCAGGCGTACCTGGTGCCGGAGGCGACCATGGCGCAGCGGATCAGCCGGGCCAAGCGCACCGTGTCCGGCGTACGGTTCGACCAGCCGGGGGACGTCGCCACCGTGCTGCGGGTGCTGTACCTGGTCTTCAACGAGGGCTACTCCGGTGCCGTCGACCTCGCCGCCGAGGCGGTCCGGCTCACCCGGCAGCTCGCGGCGGCGATCGACCACCCCGAGGTGGCCGGGCTGCTCGCCCTGATGCTGTTGCACCACGCCCGACGCGCCGCCCGGACCGCGCCCGACGGCGCCCTGGTGCCGCTCGCGGCGCAGGACCGCACCCGGTGGGACACCGCACTGATCGCCGAGGGGGTGCGGATTCTCCAGGCGGCCCTGGCCCGGGACCGGTTGGGCGAGTTCCAGGCCCAGGCCGCGATCGCGGCGCTGCACGCCGACGCGCCCACCGCCGAGGAGACCGACTGGGTGCAGATCGTCGAGTGGTACGACGAACTGCTGCGGCTGACCGACAGTCCGGTGGTCCGGCTCAACCGCGCGGTGGCGGTCGGCGAGGCCGACGGGGCGCGTGCCGGTCTGGCGGCCCTCGCGGCGGTGGACCCGGCGGTGCCCCGCCACACCGCCGTGGCGGCGTACCTGCACGAGCGCGCCGGTGACCTGGCGACGGCGGCCCGGCTGTACGCCGAGGCGGCCCGGCGGGCCGCCCACCTCGCCGAACGCGATCATCTGCTCCGCCAGGCCGGCCGCCTCAACACCCGCCGAGCCTGAGGCGATGCGGATTGCGAGATGCCGTCTCTGTTGACGGCGTGACAGGGGTTGGTTAGCCTGGAACGACAATCGCCAGCCGCAGGAGACGCCATGATCCGAGTACCGCAAGGTCCTGGATTGCTGGTGCGCGGTTACGAGGAGCCGCTGCGGGTGCACCCGCCGCGGGAGGGCATGCGCCCCGGGACCGCCGCCGGGGACCCGCAGACCCCGTTCTGATGGATCGGCCCGCCGTCCCCCGATCGGGACCCGGCGGTCGCCCACGTCGTTGTTCCACCCGGTGAGTGGCCTCGCCCCCGCCGGGACACCGACCCTTATCCGCAGAACCGAACCTCGGAGCGCACCATCATGACCACCGCAATCGATCTCGCCCCCATCTCCGGCCCGTCCGCCTGGCGCGGCGACGAGCTGCGTACCTCGACCGAATGGGTCTACCAGCTCAGCGACGCCGAGCGCGCCGAGCTGGAGACCGTCGGCCGCCGGTTCGTCGCCGACGACCCCGACCTGCGTACGGTGACCGCCGCCGACTACCCGCTGCCGGCCTGCGCCGTGCTCAACGAGGAGTGCGCCCGCCAGCTCGACTCCGGACGCGGGTTCATCCTGGTCCGGGGTCTGCGCACGGAGGAGTACGGCGACACCCTCGCCGGGGCCATCTTCTTCCTGATGGGGCTGCACCTCGGCGTGCCGATGGGGCAGAACCAGATGGGCGACGTGCTCGACCACGTCATCGCCACCTCCAACAAGACCCTCGACGACCCGTCGGCCCTGCCGTCGCGGGTCCGCGACCGGCTGCCGTTCCACTCCGACAGCTCCGACGTGGTGGCGCTGATGTGCCTGCGGGCGGCCAAGGCCGGCGGGGCGAGCAGCCTGGTCAGCGGCACCACCATCTACAACGAGATCCTGCGCCGCCGGCCGGACCTCGCGCCGCTGCTGTTCGAGCCGTGGCACTGGGACTGGTACAAGCAGGACCACGAGGCCCCGGCGAAGACCTACACCTCGCCGATCTGCAGCTACGTCGACGGGGTGTTCAGCACCTACGCCGGTAGCTCGATGATCTTCTCGGCGCAGGACTACCCGGAGGTGCCCCGGCTCACCGAGGCGCAGATCGAGTTGCTGCACCTCTACGACGAGGTGTCCCAGTCCGCCGGCCTGGCGCTGGACATGGACTTCCAGCCCGGCGACGTGCAGTGGCTGCTGAACTACGCCGCCCTGCACTCGCGTACCGGTTACGTCGACTTCCCGGAGCCGGAGCGTCGTCGGCACCTGCTGCGCCTGTGGCTCAAGCGCGACGTCGGCCGGCCGCTCGTCGACAGCTTCGGCAAGCACGTGGTGACCGACCGGGAGGCCGTCGTCCTCGCGCCGGGTGGCCGGTTCCGCATCGCCGAGGCGGTCGAGCCCAACTTCGAGTGGGGCAACTGACCCACCGGCCCCTCGTCAGGACGGCCCGCAGCGCCCCAGTGTCGTGGCGCGGCGGGCCGTCCGTGTCTGTCCACCGCCTGGGGCGGGCCGTCCGGCTGCGGCCGGCCGTGCCACGCGACGCCCGGCCCGGCCATGAGGGCAGCCCGGCCATGAGGGCAGCCCGGCCATGAGGGCAGCCCGGCCATGAGGGCAGCCCGGCCCTGGGGAGGCCAGGGCCGGATAGCTCGTCGGTGGACAGCCGCACGGGCCGGCCCCAAGGGGAGGGCCGGGCCGTGATGATCGTGCAGCTCCGTTACCAGTTCCGCGTCTACCCGACGCCCGGCCAGCAGATCGAGCTGGCCAGGGTGTTCGGGTGCGCGCGGGTGGTTTTCAACGACGGGCTCAGGCTGCGCCAGATGGCGCGGGAGGCAGGCGAGAAGTGCATCTCCGACGGCGACCTGTCGAAGCGGGTTATCACCCAGGCCAAGGCCACCGAGGAACGGGCCTGGCTGGGCGAAGTGTCGGCGGTGGTGTTACAGCAGGCCCTCGCGGACCTGAACACCGCGTACCGCAACTTCTTCAACTCGCTGTCCGGCAAACGCCAGGGCCGCAAGGTCGCCCCGCCTCGGTTCCGGTCCCGTAAGGACAACCGGCAGGCGATCCGGTTCACCCGCAACGCCCGGTTCAAGGTCCTCGACAACGGCCGCCTGCGGTTGCCGAAGATCGGCGACCTCACGGTCCGCTGGTCACGCAACCTGTCGTCCGAACCGACCTCGGTCACCGTGATCAAGGATGCAGCCGGGCGGTACTTCGCCTCGTTCGTCGTCACCACCGACGACGAAACCCTGCCGCCGGTCGACTCCGAGATCGGTATCGACCTGGGCTTGACCCATTTCGCGGTCATGTCCGACGGCACGAAGGTGACCGCCCCGAAGTTCCTGCGCCGCGCGGCGCGCAAGCTCAAGCGGTTGCGGCAGGCCCTGTCCCGCAAGACCAAGGGCAGCAACCGCCGCAAGAAAGCCGTCGTGCAGGTCGCTCGCGCTCACGCGCGGGTGGCCGATACCCGGCGGGACTGGCAGCACAAGCTCTCCACGGCGATCATTCGCGACAGCCAAGCGGTGTACGTCGAAGACCTGTGCGTCGTCGGTCTCGGCCGGACCCGGCTCGCCAAGTCCGTGCACGACGCGGGCTGGGCCGGTTTCACCGGCATGCTGGAGTACAAGGCGCAGCGGTATGGGCGTACCTTTGGCCGGGTGGACCGGTTCTTCCCGTCCACCCGGATGTGCTCCGGCTGCGGACGGATCAACGACAAGATGGCGCTGAACGACCGGGAGTGGGACTGCCCGTGCGGCAGTCACCACGACCGGGACGTCAACGCCGCGAAGAATGTCAAGGCCGCCGGACAGGCGGACTTCAACGACCGTGGAGCGCAGGTAAGACCGGGATTCGTTCCGGCACCGCGCAGTGAAGCGGTAACCCACCCGGACGCCACGTGTTCCACACGCAGCGTGGAGGGAATCCTCGTCCTTGAGGGCGAGGAGGATGTCAAAGGTCGAGCACCAGCCGCTCCGAGCGGCACCTGCCGACACAGATCATCATGCTGCGGCCGGCGGCGCGCTCCTCGTCGGTGAGCAGCGAGTCGCGGTGTTCCGGCGTGCCGGCCAGCACCCGGGTCTCGCACGCGCCGCAGTAGCCCTTCTCGCAGTCGTACGTCAGGCCCGGCACCACCTCGCGCAGCACGTCGATCATGCGGCGGTCCCGTGGCACCCGCAGGGTCGCCCCGGTGCGCGCCAGGTGGACCTCGAACTCGGTGTTCGTCGCCGGGTCGAAGGCGACCTCCAGGTCGTCACCGGCGGTGAACCGCTCGACGTGCAGCTGCCCCGACCGGTCCGTCGCGGCGCAGACCCGCTCCAGCGCGTCGATCATGCCGCTCGGCCCGCAGCAGTAGACGGCGGTGTCCGGCCCGGTGGCGTCGAGCAGCGCCCGCAGGTCGGGCAGGCCGGCCTCGTCCTGCGGCAGCAGGGTGGCCCGGTCCCCGGCCAGCGCCAGCACCTCGTCGACGAAGGCCATCGAGGCGCGGGTACGCCCGCCGTACACCAGCCGGAACGGCACGCCCCGGCGGTCGGCCTCGCGGGCCATCGCCAGGATCGGGGTGATCCCGATGCCGCCGGCGAGGAAGAGGTAGCCGGGGGCGTCGACGAGTGGGAAGTGGTTGCGTGGGCCGCGCACCGAGAGGGTGACGCCCGCGCGGGCCAGCGCGTGCAGCTCCACCGAACCACCCCGGCCGGCCGGCTCGCGCAGGGCCGCGATCCGGTAGTGCCGGGTGTCGGCCGGGTCGCCGCAGAGCGAGTACTGCCGGACCCGCCCGGACGGCAGCCGCACCTCCAGGTGCGCACCGGGTGCCCAGGGCGGCAGCTCCGCGCCGGTCGGGTCGGCCAGGCGTACCTCCAGCACCTCGTCGGTGGCGGTGGTGGTGGCCGCCATGACCAGGTCCCGGTCGCCGGTCAGGCTGGCGGCGGGCCGGGTCCCCGCCGCGTCGGCGTCGCGACGGGGACCCGGAGTGAAGACGGCCGGGATGGCGTCCCAGCCGCTCTGGTTGCCCCGGGTGGGGTAGGCGACGAGGCCCTCCTCCACGACCCGGAAGTCGGGCAGCCTGGTGAGCACCTGCGTGATCATCTCGCGGAACATCAGCCGGGCCAGGTGGGCGCCCGCGCAGCGGTGGGTGCCGATGCCGAAGCTCAGGTGCCGGGCGGCGTCGCGGTCCAACCGGAGCTGCTCGGGCTCGGGGAACACCACCGGGTCGTGGTTCGCCGCGACCCAGGGGATCAGCACCCGCTCGCCGGCGGCGACCGGGCAGCCGCCGACCTCGGTGTCGGTGCGGACGGTACGCGCCATCGACTGCGACGGGGCGAACACCCGCAGGAACTCGTCGGTGGCGGTGAGCAGCAGGTCGGGGGAGTCGATCAGGCGCTGCCGGTCCTCCGGGTGGCGGCTCAGGTGTACCAGGGTGGAACCGGTCAGCGAGGTGGTGGTGTCCACCCCGCCGGCGATCAGCAGCCCGATGACCGAGACCAGCTCGTCGGCGGCGAACAGTTCCCCGTCTCCGCGGCGCTGGGCGGCCAGGTAGCTCACCGCGTCGCCGGTCGGCGCGGCCCGCCGCTCGACGATCAGCTCCCGGATCCGCTGGTCCAGGTAGGCCAGGCCGGCGGCCCCCCGGACGGCCCGCTCGCTGCCGGGCAGCGCGGCGAAGATGTCGTGGATCGGGCCGGCCAGCTTGGCCCAGTCGGATTCGGGGAAGCCCAGCCAGTCGAGGGTGACGGCGGCCGGCAGCGGGTTGGTCAGGTCGCGGACGAAGTCCACCGACCCCTCGGCGATGAAGGCGTCCACCACCCGGGTGGTGTGCCGGGCGACCATCGGAGCCAACTCGGCCACCGCGTCCTGGGTGAGCAGCGGGTTGATCAGGTCGCGGTAGCCGGTCGCGGCGGGCGGGTCCAGCTCGATCGGGTACTGCTCCAGGCCGGGTCCCCGGGGGATGACGATGGCGGTGCCGTCGCCGCCGGCCGTGGTCCGCGCGGAGGAGAACGTGTCGTCGTCGCGGGCGATCCGGACCACGTCGGCGTACCGGGTGGTGTAGACGAAGCCGCCGTGCGCGTCGGTACGACCCACCGGGCAGGTCTGCCGGAACTCCCGGTAGTAGCCCACCGGGTCGGTGTTGCACTCGGCCGAGTGGTGGTCGAAGGGCGCGACGGGCCGGTCCTCGGTCGCGGTCTGCGCTGTGGCCGGGGCGGTGCGCTGCTGTTCGGTCATCGGGACGTGCTCCACAGGTGCGGGACGCTGCGCGGTGTTGCCCAGCCGCGCCACTGGGTGTGGGTCTGCCACCAAGGGTAATGTCGCTCACATTGCGAGACAATGTTTCACGATGAGATGCAGGTCTGTCGATGTTGGTCGGCCGGGCCGGATCGGCGGGCCGGATCGGCGTCGGGAGGCGACCGCCGGCCCGGAGGAGGGGAGCCCGGTCAGAGGGTCAGTACGGCCTTGCCGACCTCGCCGGACCGGATCGCCGCCACCGCCTCGTTGATCTGCGCGAAGGGGAACCGGGCGATCAGGCGGTCCACCGGGAAGTTGCCGGCGGCGTGCAGGTCCAGCAGCTTGGGCAGGAAGACCTGCGGCAGGCTGCTGCCGCCGATGATGCCGGTGATGCTGCGGCCGTTGAGCACGCTGCGCCACTCGAAGCTCATCTGCTCGCTCGGGCCGATCCCGACCACGCCGCAGCGGCCGAGCGGGCCGAGCGACTCGACGGCCAGCCGCAGCACGTCCTCCCGGCCGGTGGTGTCGATAGCGACGTCGAAGCCGTGCGGGGCGATCGCGGTCAGCAGTTCGCGCGGGTCGCCGTCGGTGGAGTGCACCCCGTGGGTCGCGCCGAGCAGTCGGGCAGTGTCGAGCTTGCCGGCGTTGACGTCGACCGCCGCGACGACTGCGCAACCGGCCACCCGCGCGGCCAGGATCGCCGCCACGCCCACCGCGCCGGCACCGAAGACGACGAGCGAGGAACCGACCTCCGGGCGCAGCACGTTGAGCACCGCGCCGGCGCCGGTGCCGAAGCCGCACCCGAACGGGCCGACCACGCCCAGGTCGATCTCCTTGCTGATCGGCACCACGGCGCGGGCCGGGGCTACCACGTGACTGGCGAACGACGACTGGCCCAGGAAGTGGCCGTTCACCTGCTCCCCGTCGCGGGACAGCGCCGAGCTGCCGTCCGGTCGCCGGCCGGTGAAGTTGACCGCGTCGAACCGGCGGCAGTAGGCGGGGTTTCCGCCCCGGCAGAGCGGGCAGTCGCCGCAGGAGGTGAAGCTCATCGCGACGTGGTCGCCCGGGGAAATGCCGGTGACCCGCGCGCCGACCTGCTCGACCACCCCGCTGCCCTCGTGGCCGAGGACCGCCGGGGTGGGGAAGAAGTTGGCGAACTCCAGGTCGGTGGCGCAGATCCCGACGCTGTGCACCCGCACCAGCACCTCGTCCGGCCCGGGGTCGGCGAGGTTGATCTGCTGGAGGGTGAACGGCCCTCCCGCGCTCTCCAGCACCGCCGCTGTGATCCGCACGCGCCCTCCTAGTGACTCATAAAGCGAGATTGCATCTTGACATGCGAAACGTGAAGGGTCAAGGATTCGCACATGGCTGACCTGGACATTCCCACCGCCCGCCAGCTGATCGACGGCGACTGGACCGCCGCCGCCGACAGCGGTGAGCTACCGGTGCTCGATCCCGCCACCCGGGAGACCATCCAGTCGGTGGCCCGTGCCGGCGCGGTCGACGTCGACCACGCCGTCGCCGCCGCCCGGCGGGCCGCCCCCGGCTGGGCGGCCACCTCGCCCAGCGAGCGCGGCGCGATCCTGCGCCGCTGGGCCGACCTGATCGGCGCGCACGTCGAACAGCTCGCTGAGCACGAGGCCCGTGACGTGGGCAAACCCCGTTCCGGCGCGCGGCTCAACATGTACATCGCCCAGGGCATCGTCGACTACTTCGCCGGGGCCGCGGACAAGCTCACCGGCGTCACCCTGCCCACCCGTACGCCTGACTACTTCGGCTACACCCGGCCCGAGCCGTACGGGGTCTGTGCGGTGATCATCCCGTGGAACGTGCCGGCCGTGCTCACCGCCGCGAACGTCGCCCCGGCGCTGGCAGCCGGCAACACGGTGGTGCTGAAGCCGTCCGAGGTAGCGCCCCTGTCGCCGTTCGCGCTGGCCGAACTGGCCCGTCGGGCCGGCCTGCCGGCGGGCGTGCTCAACGTGGTCACCGGGCTCGGCCCCGAGGTGGGGGTGGCGCTCACCGGGCACCCCGACATCGACCACATCAGCTTCGTCGGCTCGACGGTGACCGGCCGGGCCGTGATGCGGGCCGCCGCGCAGCACCTGGTGCCGGTCAAGCTGGAGTTGGGTGGCAAGTCCCCGAACGTGGTCTTCGCCGACGCCGACCTGGACGTGGCGGTCCCGGCGATCATCGCCTCGATCACCGAGAACGCCGGGCAGAACTGCTACGCCGGCTCCCGGCTGCTGGTCGAGGAGTCGATCCGGGCGCAGGTCGTGGAGCGGGTCGCCGCCGGCATGGCGGCGATCCGGACCGGCCCCTGGGACCAGGACCTGGACATGGGGCCACTTGTCAACCAGGCCCAGTACGAGCGGGTCCGGGGCTTCCTGGCGGAGGCTCCGTCCGCCGGGGCCCGGCTGGTGACCGGCGGCGAGCCGGCCACCGCCGCGTTCGACGACGGCTGGTACGTCGCCCCGACCGTCTTCGACGGGGTCTCCTCGGACATGCGGCTGGCCCGGGAGGAGGTCTTCGGCCCGGTGCTGGCGGTGCAGGGCTTCCGGGGGGTCGATGAGGCGGTGGCCCTGATGAACGGCACCGACTTCGGGTTGCTGGCCTGCATCTGGACCAGCGACGTGTCCCGGGCGCTGCGGGTGGCCGGGCTCGCCCGCTCCGGGCAGGTGGCGGTCAACCAGTTCCACGACGCCGGAGTGATCGGCTTTCCGTTCAACATGCAGAAGGAGAGCGGCTTCAGCCGGGGCGGCGGCTACGCGGCGCTGCGCGAGTACACCCAGGAGAAGGCCGTCGCGGTCCGGCTGCTCGACCGACCGTCGGCGTGAGCCGACCGGGTGAGCTGGCGGCGGCGCGACCACGGCTGGCCGTCGCCGCCGGGCCGCCGCCGGCCGCGTTCGCCCAGTGGCTCACCGAACTCGCCTTCGCCGGCACCGGCTGGCCGGAGCTGCTGGCCGCGCTGGCCGAGCGGACCGGGGCGGCCTGCCGGCTGGTGGCCGAGACGGGGGAGCTGCTCGCCGCCAGCGACGGCGCGGACGGCCCTCGTTGCGCCGCCGCGCCGGACGACGTGCGCCGCGCCCTGGTCGCCCAGGATGCCCGCCGACCCGTACCGGGCGGTCGGGCCGGCGGCGCGGGGGTGCCGGGCGGCGTGCCGACCCCGGTGCGCTGTGCCGACGGGTGGACCGGTCGGGCGGTGGCGGTGGGCACGGGGTCCCGCCGGCTCGGCGCGCTGCTGCTGGCCGAGCCGGTCACGGCGGGGCAGTTGGCGTTCGCGGGGGCCGCGACCACCGCACTGTTGATCGAGGCGGTCCGGCACGAGTCGCCACCGCCTGCCGTCCGGGACGCCGCGACGGTGCTGCGGGCCCTGCGCGACGGCCTGGGCGACCCCACCGGGTCGTCACCCGGACCCACTGGGGGCGAGGCCGAACTGCTGCGGGCGGGCGCGGCGCACGGCTGGCGGTTGGACCAGCCGCACGCCGTCGCCGGGATCGCCTACACGGGGGCGCAGCAGCGCCGCTGGGCGTCCGCGCTGAGCTGGCTGGACCGGCCGGTGCTGGCCGAGGGGCGACGGGCCTGGACGCTGCTGCACGGTGACGTGGAGCGGGAGGTGACCCGGTTGCGGGTCCGGTTGGACCAGATCGTGGGGGCCGGTCAGGTGCGGGTGGTCGCCGGGTCGCTGGTGACCGGGCCGGCCCGGACGGCGGTCTCGTTCCGTGACGCGGACCGGTTGCTGCGCCTGCTGCTGCGCTCGTCGGACGAGCGGCCCGAGCTGCCGTTCGGCCAGGCCGGGTTGGCGCAGGTGCTGCTGGCCGTGCCGGACGAGCGGCTGCGCTGGTACGTGCACCGGCACCTGGGGCCGATCGCCCACCGCGACGACCTGCTGCGCACCCTGGACTGCTGGTTGGCGACCGGGGGCAGCCGGCAGGCGGTCAGCGAACGGCTGCATCTGCACCGCAACTCGGTGGGCTACCGGGTCGGCCTGATCAAGCGGCTGCTGGGGGTCGACCCGCTCGACCCGCAGACGGTCGCGGTGTTGCGTACGGCGCTTGCCGCGCGGGAGTTGCTGGCCGCGTCCGAGGCCGGTTGATGCCCTGGTGGGTGGCCTGTGAACGGCCTGGACGACCAGCTTCGTTAACCGTTCCGCCTCTTTTGCGGCAAGCCGTTGACACGCCGCCGCCCCGCAGGCAGAGTACGTCGCTAAGCAGCGAGAATCACAATGCAAGACGCCATATTGACTGGTAGAGCGTGGGGGAGGTTGCGATGCGCGCGATGGTCCAGACCGATTTCGGGGGCCCCGAGGTGCTGCGCCTGCGGCACCTGCCCGACCCCGAGCCGGGCGCGGCCGACGTGGTCGTCCGGGTGCACACCGCCGCGCTCAACCGCCTCGACCTGCTCCAGCGACACACCGCCCTGCTTCCCGGCTTCCAACTGCCGCACGTCGGCGGGATGGACGTCGCCGGCCAGGTCGCCGCCGTCGGGCCGCAGGTCACCACGGTACGCCCCGGCGACCGGGTGCTGATCGACCCGACGATCGGCTGCGGCACCTGCGCCACCTGCAAGAACGGTCAACCGGGCTACTGCCCGACACTGGCCGTGGTCGGCGGCAACCGTCCCGGCGGGTTCGCCGAGTACGTCACCGTCCCGGCCACCGTCGTGCACCGGGTGCCCGGCCACGTCGACCTCGCCGACGCCGCCGCGCTGCCCACCGCCTGGAGCCTCGGCTGGCACGCCGTGCACCGCGTCGGCGCGGTCCGGGCCGGCGAGTGGGTGCTGGTACAGGCCGCCACGAGCGCGGTCAGCATCGCCGCCATCCAACTCGCCCGCCGGGCCGGTGCCCGGGTGCTCGCTGTGGCGCGTACCGAGGCCAAGCGGGCCGTCGCCGCGGACCTCGGCGCGGACGTGCTCGACCTGAACGACCGGACCGTCGAGCAGGTGCGCGAGCACACCGACGGCCACGGCGTCGACCTGGTCGTCGACCACGTCGGCACCGCCACCTGGGCCACCTCGCTGGCCAGCCTGCGCACCGGCGGCCGGATCGTGCTGCTCGGCAACACCACAGGCGACCAGGTCAGCTTCTCCCTCTCCGACGTCTACCGGCGCGGGCTGCGGCTGCTCGGGGCGGGGGCGTACACCCCGGCCGACTTCGCCGACATGCTCGACGCCTACTTCACAGGGGGCCTGCGGGTCGTCCGGGGGGCGGAATACCCGCTGGCCGACCTGGCCGGGGCGTACGCCCGGCAGGAGTCCGGCGACCTCGTCGGCAAGATCCTCGTACGGCCATGACCACCACCCCGACGGCGGGCACCGCCGACCCCCGCCCGGCCGACCTGCTGGTCGTCGACGCCGAGATCGTCACCATGGCGGCCGACCGTGCGGTGGTCCCCGGCGGCACGATCGCCGTGGTCGACGGCCGGATCGCCGCGATCGGCCCGGCGGCGACGCTGCGCGCGGCGTACCCGGGCAGTCCCGAACTCGACGCCGCCGGCTGCGTCGTCGTCCCCGGCCTGGTCAACGCCCACCAGCACACCACCGCCGACCCGCTGGTGCGCAGCAGCATCCCCGACGACGTGCCGGCCCAGCAGGCGATCTTCGACTGGATCGTGCCGCTGCACGCCGCCGTCACCGGCGACGACGACGAACTGTCGGCCACCCTCACCGCCGTCGAGTCGCTCAGCTACGGGGTCACCACCCTGCTGGAACCCGGCACGGTGGCCCACCCGCTGCGGGTCGCCGCCGGGCTGCGCACCGCCGGCATCCGGGCCCGGGTCGGCGGCTGGGGCTGGGACACCCCCGACGCGCCGTACGCCCGGCCGGCCGCCGACACCCTCGCCGTGCAGGCCGAGACGGTCGCCGCCCTGGCCGGTGACCCGCTGGTCACCGGCTGGATCACCCTGGTCGGGCACGACCTGGTCAGCGACGAGCTGTTCACCGGCGCGGCGGAGTTGGCCGACCGGCTCGACGTGGGCATGACCTGGCACCTGTCGCCCGGCCCCGAGGACGCCGCCGCCTTCGCCGCCGCAGGCCGGGCCCGGCCGGTGCGGCACCTGCGTGACCTCGGCGTGCTCGGCCCCCGGCTGCTGCTCGGCCACGCGGTGTGGCTCGACGACGCCGAGGTCGACGCGCTCGTCGAGACCGGCACCGCGGTCGCCTCCTGCCCGGGTGCCTACCTGCGGCTCGGTCAGGGCTTCAGCCGGGCCGGCCGGCACACCGCGCTGCACCGGGCCGGCGGCCGGCTCGCGCTGGGCTGCGACTCGCACAACGCCGGGGACACCCCCGACCTGTGGCGGGCCGCCCGACTCTTCGCCGGCCTGGAGCGGGACCGGGGCGTCCCCGACCCGCTGCGCGCCGACGAGGTCTTCGCCCTGGCCACCGTCGACGGCGCCGCCGCCGTCGGGCTGGGGACGCGGACCGGCTCGATCGAGGTCGGCAAGGCCGCCGACCTGGTGCTGCTGGACACCCGGACCATCCCCTGGATCCCGCGCGGTGACCTGCCCACCCAGCTCGTCTGGGGTGCGGCCGGGCACACCGTCCGGGACGTCCTGGTCGACGGCCGGGTGGTGGTCCGCGACCGGCGGGTCACCACCGTCGACGTCGACGCCCTGCGCGAGGAGGCCGCCCAGCGTCGGGCCGCCCTGCTGCGCCGGGTCGGTATCGACATCCCCCCTCGCTGGCCCACCGTGCCGGCGACCGAGTACTCCGCGCGCCGGACCGTGCCGGGCGGCGCGCTGCCTCCACTTGAAGGGAAAGCACCATGACAATGAGGATTGGTCGGGGTCCGGCGGCGTTGCTCGCCGGCGCGCTGGGATTCACCCTGTTCGGTTGCGCCAGCAACGACGCGACCGCGCCGTCGGCGGCCGGTTCGGCCAGCAGCAGCGCGGCCCCCGCCGGGCAGCCGGACGCCAACGGCGACGGCAAGGTGGTCATCGGCGTGCTCAGCCCCGGTGACATCAACGACAACGGCTACTACGAGAGCTTCGTCATCGGTGCCGAGAAGTTCGCCACCGAGAAGGGCTGGCAGGTCATCAAGCGCGGCAACGTGCCGCCGACCGAGGCGCTCAGCGCCGCCCGGGCGCTGTGTCAGCAGGGTGTGGACATGGTGGCGCTCGGCGCCTCCGAACTCAAGGACGCCATCCCGGCCTCCGAGGAGCCCGTCTGCGCCAAGACCTCCTGGTACGTGCCGTCGTCGGAGAACATCCCGCAGAGCCCCCGGGTGACGCTGTCCAGCGACGACCCCAACCAGAGCATGCTCGCCGCCGGGTACGCCACCGGCCTGGTCATGCAGCAGAACAACGCCACCAAGGCCGGTTTCGTCACCGGCATGGAGGCCGACTTCTCGGTCAACGCCGCCAAGGCGTACAAGGCGGGCATCCGGATGGTGGTGCCGAACGCGACCCTGGTGACCACCTACACCGGTGACTTCAACGACTCGGCGAAGGCCCGCGAGGCCGTCCAGGCGCAGATCAGCCAGGGCGTGAAGGTGGTCTACCCGTACCTGGGCGGGGCCACCGACGCCGCCGCCAAGCTGGCCAACACCGGCGGCGCGCTCACCCTGACCCCGGGCACCGACAGGTGCGACTCGACCGACCCGAAGTTCGACATCTCGGTCATCTTCGACCCGGGCGCGTACTTCGCCGCCGCGCTGGAGCTGTTTGCCAAGGGTGAGATGACCCTCGGCACCACCAAGAAGTGGGAGCTCGGCAAGGACCCGTACCCGGCCGTCAAGATCTGCAAGGCGACCCCGGAGCAGACCCAGAAGATGGACGCCTTCGTCGCCGACGTGGCCAGCGGCAAGACCGACACCGCCGCGACGGTCGCCAAGCTCGGCTCCTGAATCCCGCTGCCCGACGACCAACGAGGTGAAACGGACTGTGGACGTTGACGACAAGCTGACGCCGGCTCTCACCCTGCGCGGAGTCAGCAAGCGTTACGGTCCGGTCGTCGCCTGCGACGCCGTGGATCTCGCCGTACGACCCGGCGAGATCCACGGCCTGCTCGGCGAGAACGGGGCCGGCAAGTCGACCCTGATGAAGATCCTGCTCGGGTTGGTGCACCGCGACGCCGGCACCATCACGCGCGGCACCGAACCGGTCGAGATCGACAGTCCGCAGGTCGCGGCCGACCTCGGCCTGGGCATGGTGCACCAGCACTTCAGCCTGATCGAACCGCTCACCGTCTGGGAGAACGTCATCCTCGGCGACACCGGGCGGATCGACCGGGCGGCGGCCTGCGCCCAGGTCGAGGAGGTGGCCCGACGCTACGGGCTGCCCATCGACCCGCACGCCCGCATCGACCGGCTCTCCGCCGGGGAGCGGCAACGCGTCGAGCTGATCAAGTGCCTGCGCCGGGACCCGTCGGTGCTGATCCTGGACGAGCCGACCTCGGTGCTCACCCAGGCCGAGTCGGCGGAACTGTTCACCGTGCTGCGCCGGGTGGTGCAGGCGGAGCGGCGGGCGGTCATCCTGATCAGCCACAAACTCGCCGAGATCATGGCGGCCACCGACCGGGTGACAGTGCTGCGGCGCGGCGCGGTGGCGTTCCACGGCGCGACGAAGGACACCACCGCCCAGCAACTCGCCCGGCAGATGGTCGGCCGGGAGGTCTCGTTGCAGACCGAGAGCGCGGCGCTGGGCCTGCTGCCGGTCGAGCGTCCCGAACCGGTCGCGGGCGTCGACGAGTCCGGCGTCCCCGTGACGGCCGGGAGCCCCACGGCGCAGGAGCAGCCGGCGGCGTTGCGGCTGCGCGAGGTGACCCTGCTCGTCGGCGGTCTGCCGGTGCTGGACCGGCTCAGCCTCGACGTCGCCCCCGGCGAGATCGTCGGACTGTACGGGGTCGAGGGCAACGGCCAGGCCACCGTCGGTGAGCTGTTGTCCGGGCTGCTCGTCCCCGACTCCGGCACCGTCGAACTCGACGGCCGCCCGGTCGACCTCGTCCGGCCCGGCGCGTTGCACCATGCCGGTCTCGGCATCGTGCCCGAGGACCGGCACCACTCCGGGGTGGTGCTCGACATGAGCGTCGCGGAGAACCTGGTGATGAAGTCCCTCGCCGGGGTCACCACCCGGGGGGTGCTCAGCCGGCGGCGGATGCACCGGATCGCCCAACGGCAGATGACCGAGTTCAACATCGTGGCCCCCTCGCCGGACACCCCGCTGCGCAGCCTCTCCGGCGGCAACCAGCAGCGGGTGGTGCTGGCCCGGGAGTTGTCCGCCGGCCCGAAGGCGCTTGTCGCCGCCCAGCCCACCCACGGGCTGGACGTCGGCGCGATCGAAGACATGTACGTGCGGCTGCGGCAGGCCGCCGCGGAAGGGGTGGCGGTGTTGCTGATCTCCACGGAGTTGGAGGAGGTGATGGCCCTGGCCAACCGGATCGCGGTGATCTCCTCCGGCCGGATCGTCGGGGTGCTCCCCACCGCCGAGGCCACCGCCGAGCGGCTCGGCATGCTGGTCGGCGGGGTGAGTCACTGATGGCGACCCTCGGCATCGGCGGCACCGGCCAGCGGCTGCTGCGCCGGCTCAACCCCGGCCCCGGCGGTTGGCAGGTAGGTCTCGCCACGGTCGCCACGGTGGGGCTCGCGCTCGGCCTGTCCGCCCTGCTGATCGCGGTCACCGGCGGCTCGCCCACCGCCTCGACCAAGGCGCTCTACCAGGGCAGCATGGCCTCCCCGGCGGCCTGGTCCACCTCCCTGCTGTACGTCGCGCCGCTGCTGCTGGTCGCGGTCGGGGCGTGCGTCAGCGCCCGCTCCGGCTTCTTCAACATCGGCCAGGAGGGGCAGGTGCTGATCGGCGCGCTCGCCGGCGCGTGGGTCGGCCTGCGGCTCGCCGTACCCGGGCCGCTGCTGCTGGTCCTGGTGCTGCTCGCCTCGGTGGTCGGTGCCGGGATCTGGGCCGGGCTCAGCGCCCTGATGTACCGCTTCCGGGGCGTCAACATCGTGGTGAGCACGATGCTGATGACCTTCCTCGCCCAGCAGCTCATCTCGTTCGCGGTGAACACCCCGTGGCTGCTCCAGGAGTCCCGGCTCGGCCGGGGCACCCTGTCCCCGCAGTCCAACCCGGTGCCGGAGAACGCCCGGCTCACCTCCCTCGGTGACTACCCGAACCTCCAGCTCAACGGCGGTCTGGTCCTGGCCGTGGTGGTGGCGGTCGTGCTGGCGCTGGTGATGGCGCGTACCCGCTGGGGTTTCCGGTTGAAGATGGTCGGCCTCAACCCGGCGGCGGCCCGGCACGCGGGCGTGCGGGTCGGCGCGCTCGGCGGCATCGCCCTGGCGATCTCCGGGGCGCTTGCCGGCCTGGCCGGGGCGCTGCTGCTGACCAGCCCGGTCGGCACCAACCGGTTGCAGCCCGGGATGTCGCTCAACATCGGCTGGGACGGTCTGCTGGTCGCCCTGGTCGCCCGGAACAATCCGCTGCTTGCCATCCCGGTGGCGGTGCTGTTCGGCGTGCTGCGGGCCGGCGGCAGCTTCCTGGCCGCCACCGGCGTGCCGTCGTTCCTGGTCGACGTGGTCAAGGCGCTGCTGGTGCTGGCCTTCGTCGCACCCCCGGTGGTGATCGGCATGCTGCGCCGCCGTCGCCTGGCCGACCAGCCGGCCACCCCCACCTCGACCCCGACCGCACCGGTGGCCGCTGCCACGTCGACCCGCCCGGCCGACACGTCGGCCCCGGTCACCGGGTCGGACCTGGAAGCGGCCGGACCGGCGGCGTCGGTGCCCGGACCCCGGGCCGCCGCGCCGCAACCGGCGGACCCCGGTGACGCCGGGACCGCCGGCGACAAGGACGCCATGGAAGGCAGGTTGGCATGAGTGCCGCCGACAACATCGCCACCATCCTCTCCAGCGGGGCTCGGCTCACCGTGCCCCTGGCCTTCGCCGCCTGCGGTGAGTACGTCGCACAGCGCGCCGGCACCCTGAACATCTCCGTCGAGGCGATGATGCTCGGCGCGGCGTTCGGCTCGATCGCGGTCGCCAGCGCCACCGGCAGCGCCACCATCGGCCTGGTGGCTGGGGCGTTGGTCGGGGTGGCGGTGGCCTTCGTGCACGGCATCCTGTCGCACCGGGTGCAGATCAACACCTTCGTCGTCGGCCTGGTGCTCAACGCGTTGGTGCTCGGCCTGACCAGCTACCTGATCACGGTCAGCACCTTCACCGGCCACCAGGTCTGGCAGGTGAACATCCCCGTGCTGCGGGACATCCCGATCGTCGGCCCGATGTTGTTCGTCCAACGCTGGCCGGTCTACCTGCTGCTGGCGGTGGTCCCGCTGACCTGGTGGCTGGTGGAGCGCAGCCGGTGGGGGCTGGAGCTGCGGGCGGTGGGGGAGAACCCGCAGGCCGCCGACGTCAGCGGGATCGAGGTCAACCGGCGACGGCGGCAGGCGCTGCTCTGGTGCGGGCTGCTCGCCGGGCTCGGCGGGGCCTACCTGGCGGTCGGCGAGGTCGGGTCGTTCAACCAGAACATGACCGCCGGCCGGGGCTACCTGGTCATCGCGGCGGTCATCTTCGGGGCCTGGCGGCTCGGCCGTACCCTGATCGGCTGCGTCGTCTTCGGCCTGGCCGACGCGATGCGGCTGGCGCTGCCGGCGCTCGGGGTCACCATGAACTCGCAGCTGCTGATCGCCGCGCCCTACCTGCTGGCCCTGCTGGCGATGCTGGTCTTCGCCACCTCGCACCGCGAACCCCGGGCCCTTGCCCAACCGTTCCAACGCGGCACCACCTGACGGGGGATCCCCTCGACTCCGGTCCGCCCACACGGGGCAGCGGCCACCCTCCTCCGGTGGCGGTCGCTGCGCCGTGTGGGTCCTGGGTCGGCACCCGCCCGCCGTGGTGGTCGTATCTCGTCGATCACATGACCCGGGGGCATACCATGACTTTTTGTCACGATCGGTCGTGACAGCGGGACACTTACCGAGCGGCTCGCGCGGTTGATTGGCTGGTCACACAACGCCGGAGTGATCCGGACGCGCCGCCGATCCGAAACGAGAACCCATGCGAAAGCCCGTGCGAATCGTGCTCACCACCCTCGGTGTCCTGGTCGCTGTTCCGGTGCTCCTGCTCGCGACCACCACCGTGGTGAACGTCGTGGCGACGAAGTCCGAAGCCTCCTCGATCACCAGTTACGGGCAACTCGTGCCGGTGGACGGCAAGCAGATGAACGTGGTGGTCGCGGGCAGCGGTGCCGAGACGATCGTGCTCCTGCCCGGCCTCGGCACCGCCGCCCCCGCGCTCGACTTCCAGCCGCTGATCACGGAACTCCGGAGCACCTATCGGGTCGTCGCGGTCGAACCGTTCGGCACCGGCCTGAGCGACCCCGCCGACACCGACCGTACCGCCGCGAACATCACCCGGGAGGTGCACGAGGCGCTCCAGCACCTCGGCATCGACCGCTACGTGCTGATGGGCCACTCGATCGCCGGGATCTACGCCCTGACCTACAGCGCCAGCTACGCCGACGAACTCGTCGCCTTCGTCGGCATCGACAGCAGCGTCCCCGACCAACCCGGCTGGGACGAGCCGATCCCGACCGGGGTGATCGTCGGCCTGAGCAAGCTCGGCATCACCCGTGCGCTGGCGGCGATCGCCGACGACCCCTACGCGGGCCTGCCCTACGACGAGCGGACCAGGAAGCAGCTGCGGTTGCTCAGCGCGAAGAACACGGCGGCCCCGACCATGGTGAACGAGATGGCGCACGTCTCGGCGAACTTCGCCGCGGTCAGCGGGAAGACCTTCCCGAAGGGGCTGCCCGTCCTGTTGTTCGTACGGTCGGACGACCCCGACGTGGCGGACTGGGTCGCGCTCCACGAGCGGCAGGCGGCGAGCGTCGACACCGGTCGGGTCGTCCTCCTGGCGGGCGACCACTACCTGCACCACACCCTGTCGCCGGAGATCGCGCAGCAGACCAGGGCTTTCCTGGCGGCGCGGTCGCTACGCTGAGCCGGTGACGGACACCTGGCCGGGTGCACCGCGGGTGACCGCCGACCTCAGGGCGATGCGGCTGTTCACGGTGTTCTCCCTGGGGCTGGGGATGCTCGTCGGCGGCTTCGTGCAGGTGGTGCTCGGCGTGGGCACGGCCACCGGCGTGCGGGCGATCACCCTGATGGTCGCCACGATCGCCGCCGTCCTGGTCGCACTGGCCGCGATCCCCCTGCTGCTCCGGGCCCCCGACGAGGCGACGCCCCGCCACCCACTCGTCCTCGTGCTGCTGGCGCTGTCCGGCGCGGTGTGGGTGCTGGCAGTCGTGCCACCGTTCGCGGGCTGGGGGTGGGCGTTCACGCTCGCGATGGCGGGCGGGGTGCTCAGTTGCCTCGTGCGTGGCTGGTGGCGGGCGACGGTGATCCTCGGTTGCTGGGCCGCGATCGGTCTCGGCGGCCTCATCGGGGTGCTGGCCACGCCGCGTGCCGCCGTGGCGTGGCGTGCCGAAGCGGGTGCCGAGGCCGTCGTGATCAGCACCCTCGCGCTGGTCACGCTGCTGCCCCTGAGCGCGGTCTGGGTGCTCCAGGTGGTACTGCGACTCGAACACGCCCGCCGGCTCGCGTCCGACTTGGCGGTGGCGAAGGAGCGGCTCCGGTTCGCCACCGACCTGCACGACATCCAGGGCCACAACCTCCAGGTGATCGCGTTGAAGAGTGAACTGGCAGAGCGCCTGCTGCCCGACCGACCCGAGCGCGCCGGCCGGGAGATCGCCGAGATCCGCCGGATCGCGCAGGTGGCCCTCGACGACACCCGCGCCGTGGTGAACGACTACCGCACCGTCACCGTGGCGGCGGAGGCGCGCAACGCGGCGGCGGTGCTGCGTTCCGCCGGCATCCGCTGCACGGCCCGCATCGAGACACCGGACCTGCCGGTGGCTCTCGGCGCGGTGTTCGCCGTCGCGATCAGGGAGGCGGTGACGAACGTGCTCCGACACAGCAGGGCGACCGAGGCCACCCTCGAACTCGTCCGCGTCGCGGCGGAGTACCGACTGACCGTCACCAACAACGCCGCAGGCGTGCCGCGTCGCGACGGAACGGGCCTGGCCGGTCTCGCCGAACGCGTCGCGGCCCAGCGCGGAACGGTCGAGACCACCCGCGAGGACGACACCTTCATGCTGATCGTCCGGGCCCCCGTGCCGGACGCCGACGTGCCGGACGCTGTTCCGGAAGCGCCGACGCCGCCGGGGAGACGAAGGGGGCTCCGCCGGTGATCCGGATCGTGATCGCCGACGACGAGGAACTCATCCGGGGCGCGCTCGTGGCGTTGCTCTCCCTCGAACCCGACATCGAGGTCGTCGCGGATGTCGCCGATGGCGAGGCCGCAGTGGCGGCTGCCGTCGCCCACCGCCCCGACCTGACCCTGCTCGATCTCGAAATGCCCGGACTCGACGGGGTCGACGCCGCCCGACGACTGCTGCGTCTCGTCGCGACGCAGGTCGTCATCGTCACCCGCCACGCCCGACCGGGCACGTTGAAGCGTGCGCTGAGTGCCCGGGTGCACGGCTTCGTGCCGAAGTCCACCCCGGCGTCGGAGCTGGCCAGGATCATCCGGTCGGTCGCCGCAGGCGAACGCTACATCGATGCGCGTCTCGCCGCGTCGGCACTCACCGAGCAGGAGAGCCCGCTCACGCCCCGGGAGATCGACGTGCTGAGGCTGACCCGGGACGGCCTGCCCACCAAGAACATCGCGCGGCAGCTCGGCCTCGCCCACGGCACCGTCCGCAACCACCTCTCGTCCGCGATGGCGAAGTTGAACGTCGAGTCGCGCAGCGCCGCCGCCACGATCGCCTGGGAACACGGCTGGATCTGAGCGTGGCAACCTGTCGGGAGCTGCGCCGTCGTCGCTTTTCGCAATGTCGCCGATGTTGCGGTATCGAAGCGACGTCGATACCGCAAGATCGGCGACACTGAGTCGATCATGCGATCGCGTCCGACGATCGTCGCCTTCTCGCCGTAGGGAGCCAGAGGAGCGGGCGTCACGCATTCGGTGCTGCCGTGTACCGTCCGTGGTGGCAAGTCTGCTGGTTCCGGCCGGCAGGGATCTCGTGTCACCGGGGAGCACGCTGATGCCTCGTCGCCCAATTCCTGCTGATCCGTCGATCGGTGATCGTATTCGCGCCCGTCGGGAGTTGCGTGGCTGGAGTGTGCGGTACGCGGCCAGTCGTGCCGGCATCTCCCACACGTCGTGGTCGCGCATCGAACGGGGGCAGCAGCGCACCGACCGGTACATGGTGGTGGATCTGGCGGCGGCCCTGGAGTGCTCGGTGGTCGACCTGACGGGTCAGGCGTACACGCCGGCTGACCGGCAGCTCGACGCCGCCCGGATCGACGCCGAGCGGGTCTGGCGGATCATGATGGACACGCCGCTGACCAAGCGCTCCGGCGCGACGGCGACTGTCGAACAGGTGAGCCGCGAGGCGTCGCTGGTGCGTGGTCTGTACGGGCGGTGTGACTACGCGGGCGCGCTGCGCCGGCTGGTGGATCTCGTCCCGGCGATGCACGCCCTGACCGACCGGCGGGCCGCGTTGTCGGAGATGGTGCCGGTGTACGGCGTGGCCATGGGTTCGCTGCTGAACGTCAGCTATCCCGCCCACGCCTGGCTGGCCGCAGAACGTTGCGTCGAGGCTGCCGAACTGCTCGATGATCAGGTGGCGGTCGGGGTGGCGGCGGCCAACCGGGCGCGGGTGTCGGCCTACTCCGGGGCCTACGGGCCGGCCCGCGCGTGGTGCGATGCGGCGGCTGCCGATCTTGCCGGTAGCGCCGCCGACGGGGCGTTGGACGTGTTGGGGTTCCTGCACCTGGCGCGGGCGCATCACCTCGCCGGCCTACGGGACCAGACCGGTGCCGAGGAACATCTCGCCGAGGCCGCGCGGATCGCCGCGTACACCGGGGAGACCGAGAACTGGGATCTCGCCTGGGGGCCACGGAACGTGCTCCTGTGGACGATGGCTTTCCAGCTCGACACGGGCCGCCCGGAGTTGGCGATGCGGACGGCGGCGGGTGTGGAGTTGGCGGGTCTGCCGGCGGTGCGGCAGGTGTACTTCTGGCTCGACATGAGCCGGGCCGCAGAGGGGGTCGGTCGGGACCGGGACGCCGTGCGGATGCTGCTCGCTGCGGAGCGGGTCGGGCCGCAACATGCCCGCTCGTCGGTCGCTGCCCGGGAGACGGCACGGTCGCTGCTGCGCAAGGGGGCGACCTCACCCGAGCTGCGAGGGCTCTGTGAACGCATGAGTCTGACCACGAGTGGTGCGTAAGCGTTCCAGCCCTTCACGTGCTCTCCGTAGCGTCCTCGTCGCGGTGTGGTGTCACGTCGTCGATCCTCCGGCGCTGCTGTCGCCATGCCGCTGATCCGGCGCGGTGGTGACGTTCTCCCGAGCACATCGCCGCGCCCCTTCCGAAGGGGACGATGCAGATGGGTGGCGTGGACAGTGATCGGGGCGTAAGCCGGGGTGAGCAGATCCAGGCGGCGGAGCGGGAGGCGGCGCGGCAGCGGCTTCTCGCGCAGGCCGAGGCGGAGCGGATACCGGTGGAGGAGACGACCCGGGCGGTGCCGGATCGGCGGTGGCGTCGTGGACGGTAGCGAGTTGTTGCCGGTGGGTCGGCGGGTGGCGTACTGGCGGGGGCGGCGCAAGCTGTCGCAGCAGGTGTTCGCCGATCGGCTGGGGAAGTCGAAGAGTTGGGTGGACAAGGTCGAGCGGGGTGTCCGGACGCTGGACAAGGTGTCCATTCTTGAGGACATCGCCGCCGTGCTGCGGATTGACGCGAGCGTTCTCCTGGGCCGGGACACCCAGCCGGCCGAGGTGTCCGGTCAGGTCGAGGGGGTCGAGCGGGTCCGGGAGGCGTTGTCGACGTACGACGTCGTGGTGGGTCGGCCGGCAGCGCCGGGTCAGGCATTGTCGGCGGACCGACTGGCACGGGACGTCACCCACGCCTGGGTGACGTTCCAGCATGCCCGCTATCCGCAGGTGACCGGGATGCTCCCGGGCCTGTTGGTCGCCGCGCAGCGTGCCCACGCGGATGATCCGGCGGCGGGACGGTCGGTGTTGGTGCAGGCCTACCGGCTCACCGCGTCGCTGCTGGTCAAGCTTGGTGAGGTGGATCTGGCGTGGTTGGCCGCCGACCGGGCGATGACCATCGCGGCCGGTGACGCGGTGCTGGTGGCCACCGTTACCGTGCAACTCGGCCAGGTGCTGCGTGCCTCGGGGCGGGTGCGGGCGGCCAGGTCGACGGCGTTGGCTGCCGCGTACCGGATCGCCCCGCCCGACCCCGACGACGCGCCCGCTGCGGAGCTGTCGCTGTGCGGGACGCTGGTCGTGCAGGCGGCGTTGGCCGCCGCCCGGGGCGGCGACGACCAGGCGACGGCCCACCTGCTCGACGAGGCCGCCGCGATGGCGGCCCGGGTCGGCGACGGGCACGACCATTATCGGACCGGGTTCGGGCCGGTCGCGGTGGACCTGGCGCGGGCCGCCGCCGCTCTCGACCTGGGCCACGCGGATGATGCGGTGGCGTGGCACGAGAAGACCGTCACCCGTGACGCCTGGCGGTGGCTACCCGCCGAACACCGCGCCGCGCACCTGCTCGACACCGCCCGCGCCTACCTGCACGCCGGCGACCCGGGCAACGCCGCCTGCGCTCTGCTCGCTGCCGAGCGCACCGCACCCTACGAGGTGCGCCATCGACCGGCTGCCCGCGCGGTGCTCGCGCGACTCGTCCACGATCCGCACGCCCCCGCCACGATCATCCAACTCGCCACCGCCCTCAAGGTGGCCTGAGCATGACCGCACCGTTCCTGTCCCTGGCCCAGATCCGCAACCGCCTGACCCTCCAGGCCCGCCACGCCCTCCGCAACCCACACCCCGCCCCCGCTCCCCGCGACCCATCCCCGGCCTCCGCTCCCCGCGAAGACCCACGCCCGGCCTCCGACGACCGCTGCCCGCTCTGCGGCGCCGTCGCCGGCCAAGCAAGATCGTGCTATTTCCTGGTTGTAGTGGCCTCCGGGCGTAGCGAGGCCACTACAACCATGTCAACACCGTTGCGTTAGGTGGAACGGCTGTTCGTCACCCAGCGCTGCCTCGCCGATCATGGAGTTGTGCTGGGTAACAGAACGCCCGTAAAACCCCCAAAGTCGGCACCACCACTCCATGATCGGCGAGCGGGCCCACCCCGCTCCCCGATCTGGCACTTCCTGTCCCGGGTTGACCAGCCACCCACGGCGTTAACGCAACGGTGTTGTCCTGGTTGTAGTGGCCTCCGGGCGTAGCGAGGCCACTACAACCATGTTCGAGCGTGACCTTGTGGCACGGTCCCCCGCCTGCGTCGGGGTGGTCCCGGCGTGCGTCGGGGTGACCGCCGCCTGCGTCGGGGTGACCGCGGCTGACGACGTCAGGGGCGACGGCGCAGGGTCGGGTCGGTCAGCGCCGGCACCCGGTAGCCGGCGTCGGCCGGGTTGACGTCGTGGCCCGGCCGGACCAGTGCGTCGATCCGGTCCAGCACGTCGGCCGGCAGCCCGGCCGGCTCCCCGGCGGGCAGTTGGCTGCGCAGCTGGGCCAGGGTGCGCGGGCCGATGATGGCGCTGGTGACCGCCGGGTGGCTCAGCACGAAGCCGAGCGCCAGCTCGATCAACGTCAGGCCGCTCTCGTCGGCGAGCGTGGCCAGCTCGTCGACCAGGGCGAGCTTGCGGTCCCGGGCGGCGGCGTCGCGGAAGTCGAAGTGGTCGCCGTTGCGCCCGGCGCGGGAGTCCGCCGGCACGGCCGTCGACCGGTACTTGCCGGTCAGCCAGCCGCCGTTGAGCGGGCTGAACACCAGCACACCGAGCCGGTACCGGGCGCTGGTGGGCAGGGCGGCGGCCTCGACGCCCCGGGTCAGGATCGAGTAACCGAGCTGTTCGGTGGTGAAGCGTTCCCGCTGCCGGCGCTCGGCCACCCACTGCGCCTCGACGATCTGCTCGGCCGGGAACGCCGAGGTGCCGATCATCCGGACCTTGCCCTCCCGGACCAGGTCGGACAGCGCGCCGAGGGTCTCGTCGACGTCGGTGAGCGGGTCGGGCCGGTGCACCTGGTAGAGGTCGATCCAGTCGGTGCCGAGCCGGCGCAGGCTGCCTTCCACCGCCTGCCGGATCCAGCGGCGGGAGTTGCCGCGCCGGTTGCGGTCGTCCCCCATCGGCTCGTGGAACTTGGTGGCCAGCACCACGTCGTCGCGCCGGCCACGCAGCGCCCGGCCGAGGATCTCCTCGGACTCGCCGTGGGCGTAGACGTCGGCGGTGTCGACCAGGTTGATCCCGGCGTCGAGCGCCTCGGCGACGATCCGGTGGCACTCCTGCTCGTCAGGGTTGCCCCAGGCGCCGAACATCATCGTGCCGAGGCAGAGGGTGCTCACCTCGACCCCGGTCCCACCCAGTCTGCGGTACTGCATGATCCGATCGTCCTCCCGTACGCGGTGTAGCCCCCACGCTGGCATGCCGGCCTGCCGGCGGCACCGTCCCGGCGCGTCGAACCCGGCACGCCGGCTTTGTGTCCCCGGCACATCGACCCTGCCGCCGAACAGTGAATAGGCTGGTGGACGCGATAGTGATGGACATTTCGGTACGGTGGAGGTAACAGTGGCGACCGGTCTGACCCAAGCCCGATGGACGCACGTGGCGTTGCCCACCGGCGACCTCGACAAGGCGATCTCCTTCTACACGACGCTCACCCCGCTGGTGGTCGTGGAGCGGTTCGCCGACGCCGACGGAGAGAGCGTCTGGCTCTCCAACGACAAGCAGGCCGACACCCCGTTCGTGCTGGTGCTCGTCTCCTTCAACAAGGACAAGGGCGGCCAGCTCGGTCTGCTGCACCCGTTCGCGCACATCGGCATCGAGGTGCCGCAGCGTTCGGACGTCGACGAGATCGCCGGGCGGGCCCGCGAGCTGGGTTGTCTGCACTGGGAGCCGCGCCAGATGCCGCCGCCGGTCGGCTACATCTGCGCGCTGAAGGACCCCGACGGCAACGTCATCGAGATCTCCCACGACCAGCAGGTCTTCGACACCGTGCGGCGTCGGTGGGGGAGCTGACCGCTGCGTCCACCCGCGCCGCCGTACTGCGGTACCTGGCGGCGTTGAACGCCCACGACGCCGATGCCGTCGCCGGCTGCGTCAGCGCCGACTTCGTCAACGAGCACACCGCCGCCCTCGGGCGGACGGTGGTCGGCCGGGCCCGTTACCGGGCCCGGCTCGACGGCTTCCTGGCCGAGTTCGTCGACCTGCGCTACGAGGTGGAGGAGCTGCTCGCCGACGGTGACCGGGCGGCGGTGGCGTACCGGATGTCGTTCCGGCTGGCCTCGGCCGGTCGCGCGCCGGTCCGGATCCGTGGCGTGTTCCGGTTCCGGGTCGACGCCGACGGCCTGATCGCCCACCGGGTCGACTACTGGGACAGCGGCGAGGTCCACCGTCAACTCGCCGACGCCACCGGACCGCCGCCCGCCCCCGGTTCGGGGGCGGGCGGCCCGGCGTAGCCCGACCCCGAACCCGGCGTGTGGTGGTGTCCGTGTCGCCGGATGCGGTCCGTGCTCGGTAGAGTTCGCCTTTCGGTGGACGGCGAGTGCGAGGTGACGCGGTGACGGGCGGAGTCGACGAGCCGGCCGGTGACGCGCCGGCGATCCAGACCGTGCAGCGGGCCGCCACCATCCTCCAGGCGTTCTCCGTCGAGCGGCCCCGGCTCACCCTGGCCGAGCTGACCGCCGACCTGGCCATCAGCCGGGCCACCGCGCACCGGTACGCCCGTGCGCTGCGGGCGGCCAACCTGCTGCGCTTCGACGTGGCCACCGCCACCTACACGCTGGGTCCGCAGGTCCTGGCGATGGAGGCCGCCGCCCGTGCGGCGCTGCCGATCGTCACCGCCGCCGAGCCGCACCTGGACCGGCTCACCCGGCTGACCAACCAGACCTCGGTGCTCAGCGTGTGGAACGGCGAGGCGCCGACGGTGGTCCGCTGCATGGACAACACCAGCGGTGACGTGCGGTTGAGCGTGCGTACCGGCTCGCCGTTGGATCTGCTCCGCTCGGCGCAGGGGCGGGTGTTCTGCGCCTACCTGTCGGCCGCCGAGGCGCCCGCGGTGGCCCGCCAGCTGCGGCTGTCGGCGGGGCTGCGGGCGGTGGTCGAGCAGGTCCGCCGGGACGGTTTCGCCGCCAACTCCCCGGAGGATTTCGGGGTACGGGTGCTTGCCGCGCCGGTGTTCGAGCGTACCCAGGTGGTGGCCGCGCTGGCGGTGCTGGGCACCAGCACGGCGCTGTCCGGCGCGGTGGAGGTCGCCGCGGCGGACAGCCTGCGGCTGGTGGCCCGGGAGTTGTCCGAGGCGCTCGCCGCCTACTGACGACGGCCCGTCAGCGGCGACCGTTGCCGCTGGCCGGGGGGTGACCGTTGCCGGCGGCGTGCGGGTGGTGGCCGTTACCGCCGCTGCCCAGCTCGGCGGTGACCACGGCGGCGGCGCGTTGCAGGGCGATGGCGAGCGGGCTGTCGGTGCCCTCGGGGACCGAGGTGGTGGTGCCGACGATGGCCATGGCGGCGATGAGGGTGCTGCCCCGGAAGATCGGCGCGGCGATGCTGCGGACCCCGTTGGCCGAGGGCGTGTTGGCCGAGATGCCGGTACGCCGGATCTTGTCGATCTCGCGGCGCAGTTCGCCGGAGGCGGCGATCTCGTCGGCCAGCCCGGGGACGTCGGCCTCGGGGAGGAACGCGCAGAACACCCGGCCCTGGGCGGACTCGGTGCGGGACAGCCGCGAGCCGGTGCGCACGCTGACCCGGATGACCCGGTCGGTGTTGTCGTCGGCGCGGACCACCACTGCGGTGTCGCCGTCCCAGACGCTCAGCACGACCGTCTCGTCGATCTCGCGGACCAGCTGCTGCATGCGTGGCCCGGCGATGCTGATCACCGGCATCGCCGCGCGGGCGGCGGCGGAGAGGGTCAGGATCTGCGGGCCGAGCGAGTAGAGTCCCTCGCGCTCGTCGTAGCGCAGCAGGTTGCTCTCCCGCAGCGCCTTGGTGTAGCGGTGCGCGGTGGCCTTGCTGGTGCCGAGGCTGGCGGTGAGTTCGTTGAGGCTCAGGCGCGGGCGGGCCGCGGTGAACGCGTTGAGGATGACCGCCGCGCGCTGCACGGTCTGGATCGCCGGTGAGCTGGGATCAGCGCTCTTGACCGGCGAAGGGGCATCGTCCGCCATCTGGATTCCTTTGTGCGCAGAGTGAGACAGTATCATGGCATATGACACGTCAGCCTGTCGATGCCTGCTGGTGTCGCAGCGCGATGTCCGCGTACAACCGGGCGAAACGCACCAGCTCCGGCAGGGCGTACCGCTCCCGTCGGGGGTCGGCCGGGTCGGGGGGTAGCGCCGGGGGGCCGAGCCGGACGGTGGGCACCCCCCGGCCGCGCAGCACCACCCCGTCGGTCGACCCGGTCCAGCCGCGCAGCGGTGCCGCCGGTCGCCCGTGGGCGGCGAGCCAGGCGTCCTGGGCGTGCCGGCAGATCGGGGCGTCCGGCGCGGTGGCGGCGGACGGGTGGACCGGGTGAGCGGCCACGGCCAGCCCGCAGCCGGCCAGCGGGGTGTCCCGCAGCCGCCGCGCCAGGGTCGCGCGTAGCGCGTCGGTGATCTGCGCCGGATCGTCGCCGGGCACCGTGGTCAGGTAGAGGTGGAGGTCCACCGCCCCGGGCAGTAGGTCGGGTTTGCCCGGTTGGCCGGCCCGGACCGCCCCGATGCCCAGTTCCGCGCCGACCTGGGCGTCCGGATCCGCCCGGCCGGCCAGGTGGACGCGGCGGAACTCCTCCAGCGCCTCGATGATCACGCCGAGGTGGGTGAGCAGGCCGCCGGGCGGGGTGGCGGTGTCCCGGAACAGTGCCGGATGGAACCCGCTGGACAGCCGTACCCGTAGGAACATCGCCCCGGGCTCGGCGGTGAGGATGCCCGGCGGGCTGGTCTTGGCCACGATCGCGGCGGCCGGCAGCGGTCGGTCGCGCAGGTGGTGGAGCACGCCGCCGGTGGTGGGGGCCGGCGCGACGCCCTCGTCCGGCCCGGCGTCGGGGTCGTGGCGGTGGGTGCCGGTGGCGGCGAGCAACAGGGTCAGCCGGTGCGGACGGCCGGCCGCCCGGCAGGCCTCGGCCGCGGCGGCGTAGCCGACCAGGGCGGCGGCGGCTGCCGCCCGGGCCACCCCGAGGCCGAAGCCACTGACGATGTCGCCGTCCGGGCCGGGGAGGTCCAGCGCCGGGGCGGGGGTGTGCCGGCCGGTGATCGGGGCGTCGAAGTCCACGCCGCCGGTCAGCGAGGTGTCCAGGTGTGAGTAGATCAGCAGTTCGGGGCCCTTGCCCAGGTCGGAGCCGCCGACCAGGTTGGCGCTGTCCGGCGTGGTCGCGGTGTGCGCGAGCGGGTCGACCCGCCAGGTCAGCGCCGGCCAGCGGGTGGCGGCCCAGTCGGCGACCCGCTGCGCGGTGGCCCGCTCCCGACCGTACGGGCTCGGCTGCGCGGCGAGCGCCGCCAGCGCGTCGCCCAGGGTCGCCGCGTCGATCGCCTGGTCGGCGGCGTGGCGCAGCGCCGCCAATGCCTCGTCGGCCATCCGCGCTCCTCGGTCCGCGTGACTTCATTCAAGATGACGTCTCGTATGTTGACATACTCTGCGACAAGTCTCTAGCGTGACCTGACACCAACGACATCGCCCCGCATCCGGCGACGTCGCGCAACGGGCCCGGCGCGCCGGATCGGCTGCGCGTGCCCGACCTGCCACGTCGGCGCGGATGCGGCCGGCCGACCGAACCGCAGGAGGACCGATGACCTACGTGGTCACCGACGAATGTGTGGACGTACAGGATCGGTCCTGCGTCGAGGAATGCCCGGTGGACTGCATCTACGAGGGCGACCGGATGATGTACATCAACCCCGACGAGTGCGTCGACTGCGGGCGCTGCGAGCCGGTCTGCCCGGTCACCTCGATCTTCCACTTCGACGACCTGCCCGCCGACCGGGCCCGCTTCGGCCCGATCAACGCGGAGTTCTTCACCGAGATCGGCACCCCGGGCGGCGCCCGCAAGATCGGCCGGGTCGGCCACGACCACCCGGCCGTCGCGGAAAGCGCCGGCTGATGGCCGAGCGGCACGAGGTCGACCTCGCGATCATCGGCGCCGGCCCGGCCGGCCTCTACGCCACCTACTACGCCGGTTTCCGCGGGATGAGCGTGGCGGTGATCGACTCGCTGCCCGAGGCCGGCGGGCAGATCGCCGCCCTCTACCCCGAGAAGGCGATCTACGACATCGCCGGGCTGCCCGCCGTCCGGGGCCAGGAACTCGTCGACGCCCTGCTCACCCAGGCCGCCACCGCCAAGCCGACGTTCCTGCTCGGGGAGAGCGCCGTCGAGCTGACCTGCGCCGAGGACCACGTGCTGATCGGCACCGACACCGGCACCCAGGTCCGGGCGGCGGCGGTGCTGCTCACCGCCGGCATCGGCACCTTCACCCCCCGGGAGCTGCCGGTCGGCAGCGACTACCTCGGCCGGGGCCTGCGCTACTTCGTCCCCCGGCTGGAGGAACTCGCCGGGCAGGAGGTCGTGGTGGTCGGCGGCGGCGACTCCGCGGTCGACTGGGCGCTGGCCCTGGAGCCGTACGCCCGCAGCGTCACCCTGGTGCACCGCCGGCCGCAGTTCCGCGCCCACGAACGCAGCGTCACCCAGCTGCACGACTCGACAGTGCGGGTGCTCACCCCCTACGAGGTCTGCGGGATCGACGGGGAGCACACCGTCGACGCGGTGCACCTCGCCGAGGTGCGTGGCGAGGGCCGGGAGACGCTGCCCGCCCAGGCGGTGGTGGCCGCGCTCGGCTTCATCGCCGACCTCAGCGCGATGGAACGCTGGGGCCTGGAGATGCGTCGCCGCTACGTCGCGGTGGACCGGTCGATGCGGACCAACCTGCCCCGGGTCTTCGCCGCCGGCGACATCACCGACTACGACGGCAAGGTACGCCTGATCTCGGTCGGCTTCGGCGAGGCCGCCGCCGCCGTCAACAACCTGGCCCCGCTGGTCAACCCGGCGCTCGGCACCGTTCCCGGGCACTCCTCGGACGCGGCATGACCGCCCCGACGCCCACCGGCCCGCACCTGGTCGCCACCCCGTACGGGCTGGGCCGGATCACCGGCGACGACGTCGAACTGCTCGACCTGCCGTACCCGGACGTGGCCGCCCTGCTGCGCGCCGGCCTCGGGCTCACCCCGGCCGCCGAGGCCCGGGTCCGTCGCCGGCTGCCGCTGGAGACCCTGGTCGGTGACCTGCGTGCGCCCCTGGCCGGCACCCGGGCGGTGTGGGGGGTCGGGCTGAACTACCACTGCAAGGCCCGGACCACCGGCCGCGCCCTGCCCACCCAACCGGTGCTCTATCTGAAGTCGCCAGGCGCCGGCTCCGGCCCGGGGGACACCGTGCCGCTGCCCGAATCGGTCAGCAACCAGCCCGACTACGAGGGGGAGGTCGCCCTGGTCGTCGGCGCGCGGATGCACCACACGCCGGTCGCGCGGGTCTGGGACCACCTCGCCGCCGTCACCGCGGCCAACGACCTGACCGCCCGGGACGTGATGGTCGCCACGGGCAGCCCCACCCTGGCCAAGAGCTTCCCCGGCTTCGGTGCCCTGGGCGCGTCCGTGCTCGGCCTGGGCGCGGTCGCCGACCGCGACGCCATCGGCGTGCGCACCACGGTCAACGGCGAGCTGCGCCAGCAGGCCAGCACCGCCGACCTGATCTTCCCGGTGCCCGACCTGCTCGCCTGGATCTCCCGGTACGTCGTGCTGGAACCCGGTGACGTGGTGCTCACCGGCACCCCGACCGGCACCGGCCAGGACCGGGGCTGCTTCCTGCGCCCCGGTGACCTGGTGGAGGTCACCGTCGCCGGGGTGCTGCCCCTGCGTACCCGGTTCTCCGCCGAGAGTCCGGACCACCCCGCGCCGGCCGCCGTCAGCGCGTCGACCCACTCGCTTCGCACAGAGAGCCCGATGTCATGAGTGAGAATTCCGACCGGTACGACCTGGTGCTCGCCGGTGGCCAGGTGTTCGACGGCGAGACCGGGGCCAGCCGGGTCGCCGACGTCGCGGTGACCGGCGACCGGGTGGCCCGGATCGCGCCCGGCCTCGCCGCCGACGCCGCCCAGGTGGTCGACTGCACCGGCCAGTACGTGCTGCCCGGCCTGGTGGAGGCGCACACCCACATCTTCGCCGAGGTCTCCAAGGTGGGTGCCCCGCCGGACGAGGCGCACCTGCACCGGGGCGTCGTCGCCGCCTGCGACGCCGGCACGGTCGGCGCGTCCACCTTCGCCGCGTTCGAGCGGTACGTCGCCGAGCCGGCCCGGATGCGGCTGGTGAACTTCCTCAACGTCTCGGTCCTCGGCCTGATCGACTTCCGGTTCGGTGAGCTGATCAACCCGGACACGCTGGTCCCCGAGGACGCCCTGGCGGTGGCCGAGGCGAACCCGCACCGGGTCCGTGGTTTCAAGATCCGGCTCTCCGAGGACGTCGTCGGGCTGGACTGGCGTCCGCTGCTCAAGCGGTCGCTGGCGCTCGCCGCCGAGGCGGGCCTGCCGCTCATGATCCACATCGGTGAGACGCCGGAGCCGCTGCCGGTGATCCTGCCGCTGCTGCGCCCCGGCGACGTGGTGGCGCACTGCTACACCGGCAAGCCGTACGGCATCCTCAACGACGGCGCCGTGCTGCCCGAGGTCTACGCCGCCCGCGAGCGCGGGGTGCTGTTCGAGTCCGCCCACGGCAAGAGCAACCTCAGCTTCGACGTCGCCCGGCCGGCGATCGCCCAGGGCTTCCTGCCCGACGTGGTCACCTCCGACACCAGCGCCCGCAACTGGCGCGGCCCGGTCTTCGACCTGGTCACCAGCATGGCCAAGCTGCGGGCGATGGGGATGACCCTGGAGCAGTTGGTGCCCCGGGTGACGTCCGCGTCGGCCCGGCTGACCGGCCTGGACGCCGAGGGCTACGGCACCCTGGTCGAGGGCGGCCCGGCGCACGTCACAGTGCTGGCCGAGGCCGAGGAGGCGGTGCTGCCCGACGCCGCCGGCAACAAGATCACCGCGCCCCGGCTGGAGCCGAGCCTGGTGCTGCTCGCCGGCGAGCAGGTGCCGACCGTGCCGTGGCGCGGCCTGCCCGCCACCGGCGCGTGACCCGCTGATGTCCGCCGAGTCGCAGCCGGGGCGTGCAGCGCCGACGTCCGTCGAGTCGCCGCCGCCCACCGGCGTGCACGCCGCCCGCGCCCGGCTGCGGGCGGCGTTGCGCGGCGGCGGGCAGCTCGTCGGCACCTTCGTCAAGCTGCCCGGGGCCGACGTGATCGCCCTGGCCGCCCGCTCCGGCCTCGACTTCGTCGTGATCGACCTGGAGCACTCCGGCCTGGACGAGCGGACCGCCACCGACCAGCTCCGGCTCGCCGCACTGGCCGGCCTGCCGGCGCTGGTCCGGGTGCCGGCCGTCGACCCCGGCCAGGTCAACCGGCTGCTGGAGGCCGGGGCCGCCGGGGTCCAGCTCTCCACCGTCCGCCGCCGCGCCGACGTCGAGGCGCTGCGCGCGGCCAGCCGGTACGCCCCACACGGGCGGCGCAGCATCAGCCTGGCGCACCCGTCGGCAGGGTACGGCGTCGACGGCCTCGACAGGTACCTGGCGGCGGAGGCCGAACACCCGCCCGTACTGGTGGCCCAGATCGAGACGGCGACCACCGACGACCCGCTGCCCGCCCTGCTGACCGGGGTGGACGTCGGCTTCGTCGGCACCACCGACCTGGCGGTGAGCCTGGGCCTGTCGACCACCGACGACCAGGGGCCACTGCTGCGGCGCACCTGTGACGTCGCCGACGCGGCGCGTGTCACCGGGACCGCCCTCGGCGGCTGGGTCGCCGACCGCTCCGCCGCGGCGCTGGACCGGTGCGGCCTGACCGACGCGCGGTACCTCGTCGTCGGCTCGGACCTGCACCTGCTCGGCACCGGCCTGCGTCGGCTCGCCACACCTGCCCGACCCGCCTGAGAAGGGACGCGTTCACATGCTCAATCCGCAGCTGTACGGCATCTCGGTCAACTGGGACGACATCCCGGCCACCGAGGTCCGTCCCGGGGTGCGCCGCAAGGTGTACGCCACCGACGAGGTCCTCTTCGCCTGGCACGAACTCGCCGTCGGGATGGACCTCAACCCGCACCACCACGACGACTTCGACCAGCTGGTGCTGATCCTCGGCGGCCGGTGCAACTACTACGTCGACGGCGTACCGCACCCGATGGGGCCGGGTTCGCTGCTGCTGGTGCCGCGCGGCGCGGAGCACTACATCGAACCGACCGAGGGCCCGTGCATCAACGTGGACGTCTTCGCCCCGCCCCGGGCGGACTTCCTGCCGCACGCCTGGCGTCCCGGGCAGGGCTGACCGGGATGACCGACATCGTGGTGGTGGGCAGCCTCAACGTGGACGTGGTGGTGCCGCTGCACGAGCTGCCCGCCCCCGGCCAGACCGTGCTCGGCGCGGCCGACCACCGGCGGGCCGGCGGCGGCAAGGGCGCCAACCAGGCGGTCGCCGTCGCCCGGCTGGGTCGCCGGGTGGCGATGGTGGGCGCGGTCGGCATCGACGCCGACGGGGACTGGCTGCTCGGGCTGATCGCCGCCGAGGGGGTGGTCACCGACGCGGTGCTGCGCGCCCCCCGGCCGACCGGGCAGGCGATCGTGCTGGTCACCGCCGACGGCGACAGCACCATCGCGGTGAGCTCGGGGGCCAACATGTGGCTCGCGCCCGAGCATCTCGCCCCCCTGCGTGACCTGCTCGGGTCGGCGCGGGCGGTCCTGCTGCAGCAGGAGGTCGACGCCACGGTGGTGGCCGAGGCGGTACGGCTGGCGGAGGGCCTGGTGGTGCTCAATCCCGCCCCGGCCCGCCCGGTCGACCCGGCGACCCTGGCCCGGGTCGACGTGCTGGTGCCCAACCGGGGTGAGCTGGCCGCCCTGGCCGGCGTCCCGGTCCCAGTCGGGACCGACGGGTTGGCCGCGCTGGCCCGTTCGCTGGGCACCCGGGGGCCGGTGGTGGTGACCCTCGGCGGCGACGGCGCGCTGGTGGTGACCACCGACCGGCAGTGGCTGGTGCCGGCCGAGCAGGTCGACGCGGTGGACGCCACAGGTGCCGGGGACACCTTCTGCGCCGCCCTGGCCGACGCGCTGCTCGACGGCGCGGCGATCGACGAGGCGGCCCGCTGGGCGAGCCGGGCGGCGGCGGTCACCGTCACCCGACCGGGGGCGATGGCCGCCGCACCCCGCCGCGCCGAGGTCTCCACCACTGCCTGAGCTGTCCGTCGCCGGGCTCGGCCCCTGGGCCGGGCCGGTCGTCCGGGCGTTTCCCGTCGCAGTCCGACGTTCGCGTCCGCTGCGTCCGGTCCTGCCGCCTGTCGTGCTACTCGCGGCGACGGAGCGGCCCGGCTCCGGCCGGCTGCGTCCGCCGCCCCCGGTCTGTCCCGGCCGGGGGCGGGCGGCGTGGCCGTGGGTGGGGTGACGGCTCGGGTGCCGCCCCGCGCACCGCAGTGGAGGCGCGCCGTCGGCCGACCTTCCCGGTCCCGGCCCGCGCACCGCAGTGCAGTGCCACGGGCCGGGAAGCACAGTCAGAAGTGGGCCGGGAAGTCGGCCTTGCGGATCAGGCAGTGGATGCCCTTCACCCCGTCGACGACCTGGCTGACCTCGAAGTCGGCGGCGGCGCTGAGATAGGCCAGGGCAGTCTGCGGGGGCATCCCCTGGGTGCTGACGAGGAAGCCCACGGCGGCCCGGACGGCCCGGCGCATCGCCTCGTCGAGGTCGCCGTGCAGGCCGACCGGGAGCCAGTGGGTGTCGGTCTCGCCGAAGGGACCGTCGACGTCGCCGAGCAGCCGGCCCGCCTGCGCCCGGGGGACGACCGACAGCCGCAGGGTGGCCCGCAGCGGTGCCTCCAGGGCGGTCAGCGCCACCTCGCCGTCGCCCTGGGCGTAGTGCGGGTCACCGGCGTAGAAGCCCGCCCCGGGCAGTTGCACCGGCAGGTAGAGGGTCGAGCCGACCTGGAGTTCGTTGATGTCGAGGTTGCCGCCGAACGCACCGGGCGGCACCGAGTGGACCGGGTCGTCGGTGTCCACGGCGACGCCCATCAGGCCGAGGAAGGGGGCCAGCGGGAAGCGGGCGGCCCGACCGTCGCCGTACGGCAGGGTGCCGCACAGCCGGCCGCCGTGCTGGACCACCTCGGTGAAGTGGCTGACCGTGCCGTACTCCCGGGGGCCGTCGCCGTCCGGGCCGGAGTCGGGCGGGGTGAGCGGGTACTCGCCGGGCAGCGCGCCGTAGCCGTGCCGGCTGCTGATGAAGCCGTACGGGGCGCGGACGAGCAGGTCGACGACCTCGACCCGGAGCAGGTCGCCGGGCTCGGCCCCGGCCACCGCGATCGGGCCGGTGACCACGTGCGGGCCGTCGGCGTCGTAGTCGTGGGCGACGTCCGAGGCGGCCAGGTCGCGGGCGTCGGTGAGCACCTGGTCGCTGGCGACGTCGAACTGCTTGAGGTAACCGACGGGGTCGCGGCCCTGGTCCTCCAGGATTCCCTCGTGGCTGAGCGTGTCGATGGTCACGGTCTCGCCGGAGCGGACCCGCAGCACGGGCTCGTGCCGCCGGTTCGGCAGCCGGCCCCACAGGCAGGTCTCCGGGGTGCTGGGCAGGTAGTGGGTTCCACCGATCGGGCCATCGTGCGGCTGGAGCATGACATCCTCCGGAAGGGGTGACACCGGCTGGCGGTGCGACGGGACGGCGCTGCCCGGTGCGGGGTGGCCGGCGGCCGGCGACGGGGTGCGCGGGCCGCGTCCGAGGGCCGGTGATCGCGGTGGGGCGGATCAGCCGAGCGGGTCGGATGCTGGGCATCGTGGTCCGCGAACCCGCCGGTACGTGTTGCATTCGTATTAACAGCGAGTAACCCGGTGCCGGAGTCTGCCCTGCTCTTGACAGTTGCCATGGCTGAGTAGCAGCATCGTGTGGCGAGATGCTGTCTCGCATGACGTAGAAGGCGGTGAGGTGATGGCGCAGCAGACGCCGGTACGTCCGCTCGGTGCAGCCGGCGCGATGATCGACGAGGACTGGGAGGCGCTGCGGTTCCGGGTGCACCGCTCGGCGTACCGCGATCCGGAGGTCTTCCGGACCGAGGTCGACCGGATCTGGAATCACACCTGGCTCTATCTCGGCCACGAGACCGAGATTCCGAAGGCGGGGGACTTCAAGACCCGTACCCTCGGCGGTCGACCGCTGATCTTCTGCCGGGACGCCGACGGCCAGGTGCGGGCCTTCTTCAACGCCTGCACCCACCGGGGCACCGTGCTGTGCCGGCACAGCGAGGGCAACACCAAGTTCTTCCAGTGCTTCTACCACGCCTGGGCATTCAGCAACTCGGGTGAGCTGGCCGCGCTGCCCGGCGACGACGCGTACCCCGACGACCCGGCCTTCCGGGCCTCGATGGCGCTGCGGCAGGTGCCTCGGCTCCAGATCCACGAGGGTTTCGTCTTCGTCGCCTTCGACCCGGACGTGCCGGACCTGCTGACCCACCTCGGCCCGGCCGCGCACTACATGTCGCTGACCGCCAAGATCGGCGAGCACGGCATGACCACCCTGCCGGGCGTGCAGCTCTACAGCGTGAAGGGCAACTGGAAGCTGGCCGTCGAGAACGCGATGGACGGCTACCACTTCGCCCCCACCCACAACACCTTCGTCGGCTACCTGCGCGAGACCGGCTTCGCCGTCACCGACGACGACCAGTACGCCTACGACCTCGGCGGTGGCCACGGGCTGCTGGTGCTCACCGGGCACAACGGCCGGATCGGGATGGTCTGGGAACCCCGCTTCGGCGACGAGGAGAAGGCCCGCACCGTCACCAAGCGCCGCGAGCTGGAGGCCCGCCTCGGCCCCGAACTCGCCGCCGAGGTGGCCGACGCCAGCCGGATCCTGTTCGTCTTCCCCAACCTGCTGCTGTTCGACCTGGAGGCGCTGACCATCCGGCAGCTCGAACCCGTCGCCGCCGACCGCACCGACGTGCGGGCCTGGCAGTTCGTCGAGGTCGGCGAGCCGGAGTCGGTCCGCGCGCTGCGGATCAAGACGATGGTCAGCTTCGTCGGGCCGGGCGGCCTGGCCACCCCCGACGACATCGAGGCGTACGAGGCGGTGCAGCGCGGCATCACGGCGACCGCCGACGCGGTCGACCCCGCGCACGACTGGAGCGACATGTCGCGGGGCATGGCCAACGAGAAGCAGGGCAACCAGGGGCGCTCGATCGACGAGGGCGCGATGCGCAGCTTCTGGCGGCGCTGGGCCGAGGTGGTCGGGGCGGGCACCAGCGTGGCCGGCGACCCACCGGCCGGTACGCCCGCCGCCGGACCCACCTCGGGTGGAGCGGGCAGGTGAGCGCGATGTCAACGACTGTCGGTAGCCCCAGGGGAGTGGTCAAGGTGGAGTCGCGTGAGGTGACCCGGGCCGAGGTGGAGGACTTCCTCTACCGGGAGGCCCAACTGCTCGACGAGTGGCGGCTCGACGAGTGGCTCACCCTGATCGAGCCGGGCGGCCGGCTGGAGGTGCCGACCACCGACTGGGCCGGCTGGGACGCCACCACCGCCGGATACTTCGTCGCCGACGACTACGAGCTGATCCAGGCCCGGGTCAAGCGGCTCAAGAGCCGCAAGGCGCACGCCGAGAACCCGCACTCGCGTACCCACCGGATGATCTCCAACGTGCTGCTGCTGGAGGCCGGCGCGGAGACCGTCTGGATCAGCGCCAACTTCCTCATCCACCGCTACCGTGACGGCGGCGCCTACACCTACGTCGGCCGCTACGAGCACGTGCTCAAGGTCGACCCGGACGGGCTGCGGTTCCGGCTGCGCCGGGCCGTCCCGGTGATGGAGTCGATGGACCCCGGCGCCCGACTCAGCTTCATCCTCTGAGCCGGCCCGCCATGATCACTCACATCCTGGTCTTCCGGTTCCGCGACGACCTGCCGCCCGGCGCGGCCGAGTCCGTCCTGGCCGAGCTGGAGACCTTTCCGAGCCGCTATCCCGCGATGCGCAACTGGCGCAGCGGGGTCAACGTCAGCACCCGGGACACCAGCATGACCCACGGCTTCGTCGTGGAGTTCCCCACCGAGCAGGACCTGCTCGACTACCTGCACAGCGACTCGCACGAGCTGTTCGTCCGGGAACGCTGGCGGCCGGTCATCGAGCGTCAGGCCATCGTCAGTCTCCCCACCGCCGGGGACGCCCAGCCCATCGAGAGGGGTCACAGATGACCACCGAGGCCACCGCCCGCCGCCGTGGGCCGTACGGCATGGAGTACGCCCGGATCGAGGTGCCCGACCTGGCCGCCTCCATCGAGTTCCTTCAGTACCACGTGGGGCTGCAACTGGAGCAGCACGACGACGAGTACGCGTTCCTCCGCGCCGACCTGGAACACCACAGCATCGAGCTGGTCGCCGCGCCGCAGCGCACCGAGTCGTGGACCACCGCGGTCGGCTTCAGCGTCGAGAACGACGCCGTCCTCGACGACCTGCGCGAGCGGGTGACCGCGGCCGGGCACGAGGTGTTCGAGCTGGCCGACCGGGTCAAGGGCCTGGTCCAGCGGGGCTTCGCCGTCCGCGACCCCAACGGGCTGATCGTCGAGCTGTTCACCGAGTTCCAGGAGTACGCCGAGCCGCCGCTGATCGAGCTGCGCCCGCTGGACCTGGTGCACCCCTTCCTGGCCACCGACAAGTACGACGAGACGCTGGCCTTCTACACCAAGGTGCTCGGCTTCCAGGAGTCCGACCACGTCGGCGACGTCACGGTCTTCCTGCGCAGCGAGGACCGCTACCACCACAGCCTGGCGATCCAGCGCAACAACGAGTTCTACGTCGCGCACCTGTGCTTCATGATGAAGAGCTTCGACCATGTGATGCGCGGCCGGGCGCGGGCCCAGTACAAGCAGATCCCGATCGCCTCCGACCTGGTCAACCACTCGGCCTCGACGTCGATCGCCTTCTACATGCACGACACCCGGCACGGGCCGCGCTACGAGCTGTGCGACAGGCACCGGGTGTTCACCCCCGAGGAGCACGAGACCCACCGGGCCCGCCGGATGGCGGTGGACCCGCGCAACATCGACGTGTGGCGTCCGGCCGCCGACGACTGGGCGCGTTTCTGACCCGCGCCCGATCGGGGCCGGTCGGCGGGGCTGTCGTACCCGCCGGGCCGGTAGGGCGTATGGGAGCGGGGTGGCCCAGTCAGGGGGCCACCCCGCCTTCGTGCCCGCAGCGTCCCGAGCCGGCGCGCGGGCGATGACTTGACGTTGACATCAGTGTCAGGGTCCTAGCATCGCCAGGTGCGGAAGGACCACGTGACATGCGGATCGGAGAACTCGCGCGCCGGTGCGGCGTCAGCCCCCGTTCCGTGCGGTACTACGAGCAACAGCGCCTGATCACCGCCCGTCGTGCCGCCAACGGCTACCGGGAGTACGACGAGTTGGCGGCGGTCAGGGTGCGGAACATCCACGAACTGCTGGAATCCGGCCTGACCATCGAGGACATCCGGCTCTCGATCGACAAGGGCTTCCTCGACCAGCCGGTGAGCACCCTCCCCAGGTGCCCCGGGTGACGCCATGCTCCGGGCGGCGCGGGACGCCGAGCGGATCGGCCTGGATTACGTCCTGATGGCCAACCACGTGCTGGAGAACCCGCACGGCACCGGCTTCGACCCGGTGGTCCTGCTGTCGTGGGGTGGCGTCCCGTCGCCTCAGGGCAGCGGGACGACGTAGCCGTCCACCTGGCCGCAAGCAACTACTTGTCAATGTGTCGCACCGGAGCAGTGCCGGGGTGCGGGCGTCGTGCCGGCCTGGCGAGCAGCAGCGCGACCGTGAGGACGGCGGCGGCGACCGGCAGTCCCCAGGGTCGCCGGGCCGCCGACACGGTGAACGCGAGCGGCCGACCGGGCACCGCGATCCGACCGTCCACCTCGTACCGGCCGAACGGGGCCGCGCCGGTGGGCACCGGGACGTGGTACTCCCGGGTCTGCCCCGCGGCGATGGTGCCCACCGCCGGGGCGGCCACGATGGTCCGCGCCCGGCCGGGTGGCCCGACGGTCAGCTGGAACGCGGGGTCGGTGATCTCCTGCGGGCCGGGGTTGTGCACGGTGATCCGTACCGCGAGTTCGCCCGGCAGGCCGAACCACCCGCGCGGTCCGGACCGGTCGACGGCACGCAACGCCACCAGGGCCAACTCGGGCGGGACGGTCGGCGTGGCGGCCGGGGCGGTCACCCCGGCCAGCGTCAGGTCGGCGACGGCGGTGGCCGTGCCGGTCGGCGTCCGGACCCGCAGCACGCACGGGCAGGCCACCGGCGGGGCGGCCAACAGCACCGGCAGGGTGGCCCGGCCGGACGGCGGCACCTGACCGTGGGTGGCGTCCCCGGTCGCGCAGTCGAGCGCTCCGCGTCGGGCGGCGTTGCCGCACACCTCGGCCTGCACGGTGCCGGCGGGCCAGCCGTCGAGGCCGACGAGCACCCGTTGCCCGACCCGCAGCGCTCCGGCGGGCAGGGTGACGCCGGGACCGGCGGCTGCCGCCCGACCGCTGCCGCCCTCCGCGGCGCTGTCGGGGGCGACTGCCCCGGGGGCCGGCGTCAGGACGGCGGCCACGGCCAGCAGGACGACGGCGCGGACCGGTCGGGTCATGAGGCGTCGGGGCGTCGGGCGTCGGGGCGCGGGGTGACACCCGGAACCGGTCCGGTGGCCGCACCGCCCGACGCGGCGGCGGCGGCCGGTTGCGGTGCGGCCGGGGCGTCGGCAGGGCCGGGGGCGGGCGGTTGCCCGGCGGTGGTGGCCTCGGCGGGGCCCGGGGTGGCCACCCGGCCGGCGGCCGGCGCGTCCCGCCGTCGCCACCACCGCAGCCCGCCCCCACCGGCCGCGACGGCGAGCAGGGCCAGTAGCAGCCAGGGCGGGGCCCAGATCCCGGCGGTGCGGACCACAGGCGGTAGCGCGGTGTCCGTGCTGGTGGCCGCGATGTCGACCTCGGCGGTCAGGCGCAGCAGCGGGGGCACGCCGGTGATCCGCTCGGTGACGGTGAAGGTGGCCCCGGGGAGCAGTTCCGGCAGGTCGGTGGGGAAGGTGCGGGCCTGTTCCCACCCGAAGGGCGCGTCGACGGTCACCGTGCCGCTGCCGCCGAGCCGGACGTTGCCGTCGTTGCGCAGCCGGTAGCGGACCACCACGTCGCCACCGGCGAACGGGTTGACCGGGTTGTCGTACGAGACGTCGACCGCCTCGACGGTGACGGCGGGCCGGACCGGGCCGGTGACCCGTAGGTAGACCCGGGCGGCGAGCCGCTGGTCGACCAGGACCCGCTGGCCGTCGGCGGTGGTCCGGACCCGGGCCACCGCGCCGATCACCCCGCCGGTGTGGTCACCCGGGGTGGCGTCGGCCGGCACGGTGAGCCGGAACGGGATGTCGACCCGCTTGCCCGCCGGGATCGTCCACTCGCGCCGGTCGACGCGGATCCAGGAGCCCACGTCGGTGGCCCGCCGGTCGGCCGGCAGCAGGGCGAACGCGCCGTCGGTGGAGCTGTACGCGTCGGTGCCGTACACGTCGAAGGTGAGCGGGCGGTCGCCGAGGTTGGTGATGCCGACGTGGTCGGTCAGGGTGCTGCCCGGAGCCACGTCGTAGATGAAGTAGTTGCGCCCGGTCGGGCCCTTGGCACTGGACGGCTGGACGGCCCAGCGGGCCGCGCCGGTCTCCCCGACGCCGGCTGCCGGGCCGGGGGACGGGGTGGGCGCGGCGGGGGCCGGCGCGGGCAGGGCTGTCGCCACGAGCAGTGCGGCGGCGAGGGCGGCGCTCGTCCGGGACAGGGCGGTACGCAGGGACATTCCGGGCTCCGGGGAGTGGTCGGCCGGTGGGACGGGTGGCGAACCCGTCCCACCGGTGTGGTGCCGAATCAGGAGAGGGTGAGGGTCAGCACCGCGCTGTAGTCGCCCGCCGGGGCGGACGCCGGGACCCCGAGGCGGAGCTGGGCGCCGCAGGTGAAGGTGCCGTTGCTCGCGCCGGTGGCCGACGTGCACAGCGCACGCGCCGTACCCAGGCCGGCACCGGGCGCGGCGGTCGCGCCCGGGGTGACCACGCCGGGGGTGCCGGCGAGACCGTCGGTGCCGACGGTGGCGCTCGGCACCCAACCCAGGTTGTCCCCGGCGATGGTGCCGCCGGTGGCCGAGGCGAAGTCGGAGACCTGCCCGACCAGACTCCAGCCGGCGTTGGTGCCGCGCAGGTCGGCCACCGTGGCGGCGTTGAGTGCCCCGCTGGTGACCTGCCCGTTGCTGACCGCCGGCAGGGCGACCGTGGAGCCGGCCACGCCGAGGGTCAGCGCCCCACCGGTGACGGTGGTGGTGATCTGCTGGTCGGCGTCCCCGCCACCGGTCGGCGTACGGCTGAACGTCACCGGGGTGAAGGTGTCCTGGCTCCGGTCGGCCGCGCCACGGGCGGCGAAGGTGATCACGTAGCACTGCACCGCCGTGCAGTCGACCTTCGCACCGGTGCGGTCGGTGTAGACCGCGCTGACCGGCAGGGTGGTGCGGAACGTGCCGTCGGCGTCGAGCCGGTCGCGGGCCTCGGTCGGCTCGTTCGTCTTGTTGACCCACTTGGTGACCTGGAGGACACCGGCGTTCGTCCAGTGCTCGTCGACCTTGGGGCCGAAGGAGACGTAGATCCCCGCCGCCCCGTTGGCCTCCGGGTCGAAGCCGCTGCCGGTGACCGTGATCGTCGCCCCGGCCGGGTCCAGCCCGGTGGCCGGGGTGACGCCGACCGCCGGGCCGGCCGGCCCGCTGCCGCCACCTGTGGAGAAGGTGAAGGACAGCGGGTCGAGCGCGGAGCCGGCGGAGTAGAAGCCGTTGAACGCCGAGGCGCCCTCGGCGGTCAGGGTCGCCGCCAGGTCGGTCGCGGTCACCGTGCCGCCGCTGCCACCGGGGTTGCCGTCGGTGACGGCGATGGTGGCGATGGTGGCCTGGCGGACCGAGACCGGCTCGGCGGCCGTGGTGAGCAGGTCGACGTCCGCCGTGACGGCGGCGGTGCCACCGGTGACGACGATCGTCGGGTTGGCCAACGAGATGGTGAAGAAGTGCGCCGGGTACGAGAAGACGATCTTCCCGCCGTACGCGGCGTCGAAGGTGCCGGTGTCGGCGTCGTGCGTGCCGCCCTTCGCGGGGAAGGTGAAGGTGCCGTCGCTGTTGATGCTGGCGCCCTCGCTGGCCGCGATCGGCGGGTTGCCGTTGCCGGTGTTCAGGTAGGCGCGGAACGACGCCTTGAAACCCCAGGTCAGGCTGCCGGAGCGGATTTCCGTCCCGGCGGCCTGGGCGGGGCTGACCCCGATGAGTGCGGCCGACGCGCCGAGCAGGGCGACCGCCGCCCACCGCGCCGACCGCCACCGACCGCTACCGGTTCTGGATCTGACCATGCTGCTCCCTCTCTCGTGCCCAATACGGACAGTGGTTAAGGTTAGGCAAACCTAACTATCGAAGTACAGTGGGCGACGGGTTGAAGATCTTGACCCAAAGAACCCCTTGTGAACTGCGAATCTCTGGCTTAGGTTAGGCAAACCTTAGCTACGGTCGGTGTGTCAGCCGGCCCGATCAGTCATGTGGGGAGCCTGATGCGAGCACTGCGTCGCGCCATCCTGACCGTCACCCTGATTACTGTCGGTATCGGTGTGCTGCCGACGCCGGCCCAGGCCGGCACCGGTCGGGGCGCCGCCGGGCAGACCCTCACCGTCACCCCCAGCGCCGGAGTGGGCCGCAGCGGTACGAAGGTGACCGTCGTCGGCAGCGGGTACGACGTCACCAAGGGCATCTACGTCGCCTTCTGCGTGGACAACGGGGCCGGCGTAGCCCCCAGCCCGTGCGGCGGCGGAGCCGACACCACAGGCAGCACCGGCGCCTCGCACTGGATCTCCTCCGACCCACCCTCCTATGGGGAGGGCCTGGCCGTGCCGTACGGCGACGGCGGTGCGTTCCGGGTCAGCCTCACCGTCGGCACCCGCATCGGTGAGGTGGACTGCACCGTCCGCCGGTGCGTGGTCGCCTCCCGGACCGACCACACCCGCACCGCCGACCGCTCCCAGGACGTCCGGGTGCCGATCACCTTCGCCGCCGCAGCCACTCCGGCGCGTACCGCCGCTGCCGCCCCGGCGACCACCGGTGGCAGCGGCAGCACCGGTCGGACCACCCCACCGGCGGCCGCACCGACCGGCGGGGGTGCCGTGCCCACCGGCGCGGGTCCGGCGTCGGCCGTCGTCGGCCCCACCGGGAGCGTCCCCGCCGGGGCCGACGGCCGGACCGACCAGACGGGCCAGGTGGACCAGGCGCAGGTGAC